>CADCIQ010000043.1 GCA_902801425.1 uncultured Bacteroidales bacterium
TATTCAGTAAAGATCGTATCCTAAGTTTTAAATTTGAGACAAAGATACAAATAAAAGTGTAAATAATGCGATTTCTATAACATTTATTAATCAGAAATGACGGTTCTGGTTGTAAAATCGGAGTAAACTATGATCTGAACGCCTTTATCGCTTGGAGAACAAGGACGGCCGGAAAGGTTGTATCTGGCCACTTCCTCTGACGTATCATTACTACTTCCTTCAATCCCCCTGACAGCAGACGGGGAGCTCTCCCCAAAGTAAATACCTTGGAGGGAGGTACAACCGGCAAAGGCATCTTCACCTATGAAGCTAACTGTCTCTGGGAGATAAATCTCACGGAGATAGGCAGCACCCTCAAAGGCTCCGCGGGCTATACGACGACAGTTCGGGTGAACATTGTAGGTGGTGTTTCTATTACCAGCAGGATAGCGTACCAGGATCCAGTCCTTGGTGCCTTCGTAGCCGACGGCATAGAGGACACCATCAATAGTTTTATACTTGTTCATGTAGGTTCCGTTAATGTAACCTGACGTGAACTTGTCGACCTTCTCAATCTCTTGGGCTTTGACAGCTGCGCTCATCATAAGAGCGACCAGCAAGAATAATACTTTTCTCATATCGTTTTAATGTTTATTGTTTCTTTTCTTTTATTTCTTGGTAGGTTATGAGGAGCCTTTTTGCCTCTGTAAAATCGTGTTCCTTGAATTTCTGAATAGTCTTTTCCAGCAGTTCGTGAAGTGTGAGACCCTCAAAGACAATAGGGGATGGAGCATTCTTGATTTTTTCCTGCTCGGCTCTGTACTGTTCCAAGGCCTGGGTACAGCACTCTTTGAATAGAATGTCGAGCTGAACAGAGAATTCTGAACGTTGCTCGTCAGAAAGCTCAGGATACTTTTCGTCAAACCACGCGAGTGCTTCAAGATCCCACGTTTCATCACCGCTCAGCAAAAAGTCGTTGGTAAAAAACTCTTCACCATACTCTTTTACTATATCATTTATCTCCTTCATATTTCTATAGCATAATTTTCTGTACAAAGGTATGAATAAATATTTGTCTAGAGTCTCATTTTATAGGTATAAAGTTTTAGAATAGATGGAGTTCATTTCTTAAAAAGCCGATGACTCTGAGAAAGAAACTGGTTTCGAACTTTTCATTTCTGAAACGCCAATCTGGATAACATGTCAGAATCTACATAATTGCTTAGCAACCGTCGGCTCTACGTTTAGCCATTGTATAGCGACCGAAAGAATCTCTTAGATATAGTTCAGGGAACAAATACCCATCGATAGTTAAGGAGATATTACTCCCACTTCTGGAGAATCGGAGGGTATTGCCATAGTAGGCATAGTTGTAGGTCTCTGTGTACCATTCGGTGTCATGTTGCTTGGCCATCGTGATGTCGGCCTTGCCTCCAGACATGAACTTAATCTGTTTAAACTCCACCCCACCAATAATCATGGGATAATAACACTGCCAGGTCCCCAATAGCACATCAGCATAGAACACATCGCCTGTAGTTTTACGCTGTTGAGCACGGTCCAACTCGTCCTGATATGGGCATTCACAGGATACCAATATCAAAGCAAAAAGAGAAAAAAGATGTTTCGTCAATCTCATATTATTTTACGTTTATTGTATATTCTTGGTAGTTTGGAGTGAATAGTGATAGTCAGCCCATAGTCCCTCTTTAGTCGTTTGCATTGTCGCCGGAAAAGACGGCCATGCCCGAAAAGGCCTCCCCACTGGCGGTCGATAGTCCTGACATAGTGGTGGATCATCTCATGGATAATGGTCTCACGGAGTGTCGCTTCCGTCCAGTCAATATCGTTGGTAAGCCAGATTCGTCCTTCGATGATGCCGTCTTTCTCCTTCTTATAGGTGTACATCCCTTCGCACCACGACATCTTCTGGACTGAAAACTTACAATGCTTCAGCTGATTGCCAAAGTAAAGCCGGTTATACTCCTTATAACGGACTCTGATATCTTCTTTTGTGATCTTATTCATCTCTGATATTAATTACTCCACCATTTCCAAAAATGTAGTCACCAATCTTCTTAACAGAGCGAGGTATAGAGAGTTCCACGTTATGACGACAAGCTAAAAAAGCGAAGTCTTCAATTTCTTCAACTCCATCAGGCACCTCATAACGGATATCATTGAAGGTATAACGACATCCTATCAGAATCTTACCATCTTTTGAATAACCAACTTCATGATCATCGAATATGGGCATATCATCGTTAAAGTCATCCTCTTCTTCAATAGGTGTTCCGTCATAATGTGTATCCCATATTTTGACCTTCAGCCCTTGTGGGTATTCACGGAGCGATCCGTTGTCAAAAAGCATCTCAACAGGGATGTCCAATTTTTGGAGTTCAGTACAATGCCTGGCTGCCATCGGTGAAATATAGAGGGTACCTTCCTTGATACGATAGTGAGGAATATTAGGAATCTGTATGAGATATGAGCCAGAGGGCGAGTAGATGGCATCCTTCTCAGTCAGACCATCATCAACAGCACAGATAACGCCTTCCAGACTGACACTCTGATAGTCGAGAGCATGGATAAATGAAGCCATATCGAAGATGTCAATGGCACGGAAAAGGACGCGGGAAGTACCATTCTCGTTCTCAACCATGAATCCGTAAAGTTCATAGAAGTTCTCACATGCCTCTCGGAAATTCTCCAGTCGTTGGGGAGTTGGATTGTCTATAGTATATGCCAATTCAAGAGTCATAACAACTCCTTCTGATAGCTCGTATGAGAGAGTAGGAGCAATCACTATGTCTTCTCCGTAGTCTTGTTTGTAACAATGTGTGAGTTTATTGTCAACCCTTTCATGGATTGCCGTACTAATCCATGGGGCATTGAAATGCCCGTCATGGAGTCCCTTGGTACTGATAAGTCTCTTCATGATAATACTCTTATGAAATAAAACCTATACTCTTTCGCTCCTTGCCACCCAGGAGCTCTGCGCGACAGTAGCCCTCTATCTCGTCGAGAGAAGCGAATTTCCCTGAGAGGATGTAGTCAACTGTGCGCTTACGGGCGATGTTCTCAATCTGACCTCCAGAGAAGTCGAAGTGAGAGGCCAGCTGACGGGCATCATCAGCACTGATATCCTTCAGCATGGAGCGCCAAATCTTGGTCTTCACGTCCGTATCAGGCTTGTGGAACTCCACCTTGTAGAGGAAACGACGCTCAAAGGCCTTGTCGAGATTACTCGTCAGGTTGGTGGTGGCAATGAGGATGCCGTCGAGGTCTTCAATCTCCTGCAGGATAATGTTCTGCATGGCGTTGTCCATCTTATCAACAGAGTGCTCTACGTTCTCAGTACGCTTGTTGATGATGGCATCGGCCTCGTTGAAGAACAGAATGGGCATCACCTCGCTGTTCTGACACAGCCTGCGATAGCGGGCAAACACCTCCTTGATGTTCTTCTCGCTCTCACCAACCCACTTATCGCGCAGTCCGGCGATGTCCACCTGCATAAGGTCACGTCCCGTCTGACGGGCTATCTGAAGGACAGTCTCGGTCTTGCCTGTACCAGGAGCACCATAGAACAAGCAAGCAAAGCCCTTGCGCATACCCTGTTCTTCGAGTCGCTGCTGGATAGATGGCAGGGTCTCGGTGCTAAGCAGATTGGTAAGACGGTCTATCTGCTCTTGCTCAGAGGTATTGAAGAACAGCGATTTCTCCTTGATGGACGTGTGTCCCTTCAGAAAGCGGTCATCGGGTCTCATCCTTCTGCACTTTGAGTGACTGGGGGTATATGCTGAAAGAAGTTCAACCTTGGCCTTACGAGTGAGCATATACTGCTCTGTATCGGCCTGACCCTCATTACACTTATGCTCAATATAACCGCATTGAATGAGGGGATGAGTCCCGTTTCTAAGCCCCTCACGCATGAAATCACAGTCATACTCCTCAGGATAAAGGCCATCGATGGTCTGGAAGGTAAGGCCTTCTCCGTCTGAACCTTCCCACTGCGCATAATCGACAACAATCAACAGCAGGAGTGACTGAACATGAATATCATCAAACCTCAGAACCTCATGACAGAGTGGAAGATGTGGGTTGGCTTTAGCAAGCTGCAGCATCCATTCCTCGTCATCATTAAAAACGGCATTGCGGTCGTTCATGTTCTTATCAACATGACTCTCCAGCTTATCCACAAACTGCTGCTCGTTGAGACCATCAATTTTCTCTGGGACGAAGGGCTTGTTATGACGGAGAGCCGTGACGACACCGCGTGCCAAAGCAATTCCCTCGAAGAAGCCACCTATCTCATGGACACCCTTGCGAATAGCCCAGCGCTTGGCAATAAGTCCCTCAATCTCTTCAGAATATACCATGACAGACAAGCGCGAGCAGCCAAGATAGTTGCCCATGCCTTTCCAAGACATCGGTTCGCCAGACTCGATGAGCATGGCAAGTGCAACAATCTGGACGTTGGTCAACCCCAGTTCTTTATTGAGGAAAGCCAAGGGATTCTTGACTGACTCCCAAAACTCGTCAGACAATTGAGAATCCTGAGCCATGTCGAGAATTCTGTCAAGAGCAGTGATGATGGTCCAAGTGTCAGGTTCCTTGAACTCGTCCATAATCTCACCTGGGAGATCTCCATGACCTCCGATTCCTGACTTAAGTCTGCGTACTGGTTTCTTTCTAATATTCATATTATACTATTTTTGATTTCGTGGTGCAAAGGTAGAAATATTATTTCAGTTCTTCTTTCCATTTATACGTATACCGACTGAGCGCAGCCTTATGCTGCAGCCTTTAGATAATGGCGGCTCTCAGCACGCACCATATCAAGGAAACGACGCATTTGTTGGTCGTTCAAACGGTATTTACGAGCGAAGTCAGAGGTGGTAAGTCCCTTCTCCATCATGGAAAGGTAATCGTCCAACATCTCACCTGTGCCCTGCCAATATTGCTTGTCGAGCCCACTTTTCAGTGCGTTGAGTGTATCGTCATAGCGGACTTGCCAATCCGGTGAGACATCCGTAGAGGAGGGCAGATAGCTCATCATGGTATCTGAGTCATCCTCATCAGCATATATCGGTTCGTCCAAAGACACGGTAGCACACTTGTGTTTGAGGTGGTCGTATGCAGTCTTTTGAACCTCACTCTCGATGTACCATGTGGCAAAGGAGATGAAGCGAAAGCCCAGACTTGCATCAAACATGTCAGCAGCTTTTGTAATACCCAAAGAGCCTGCCATGATGAGGTCTTCGAAGGCTGTGCCAGAGGCAAGGTACTTCTTGGCAACGGTCACCACATAGCGCAGATTGGCATGGATGAACTTGTCACGAGCATGTTTGTTGCCCTGACGCATGAGAAGCCAAAGGTCGTATTCCTGCTTGTTGGTGAGAGGCTGCGACTTCTTGATGTCCTTGAGGAACATGTCGACGCTACTGTTGCTACGGTCGGTGAATGTGATGTTTCTGCCGTTCTGATACATGATGTGACAATATTTAAAGGTGAGACATTTGGTTACGAAGTGAATTGTCAAGGATGACCGTACCACCCTGTGCTACGAATGGGATAAGCACCTTACCGTCGTGAGACTGCGGACGGTCAATGGCAAAATCAGAGGCATGAGGCGTAGCCTGACGGATGGCGTTGCGCGATTGGGCAATGTAATGACTGAAGAAGTGGTCGAAGTCTGTGCTCTCAATAGTCTTCACCAGTGCATCACCCTCTTTGAAATAGAGCAGAGTGTAGAGCTGTCGCAGTGCCTTGTAGTTGTTGGCAGCTGCCAGACGACGTTGATAGCCTTGTGGGTGGAGTAAGGTGTAGATGTAAACGAGACGCGAATAGCGATCACGGAACTTCACCTCTGTCTCTTGTCCGTTCTCAGCAATAAGCAGCACGTCATAACGACACCTGACATTTTTGATGTTGCTGAGTCTTACTTCAACAGCAATAGGGCGTGGGGCCAACTGCTGGTCGGCGGCCATGTACTCAGCCAGACGCTGCTTCATCTCGTCTGTTGTCATCGACTCAATCATTTCCTTAATATTCTCTGTCATAAAATCTATATAAGTTAATTTAAATCTTCAAATAATCGTCGCATTTCCGGCTGCGAAGGTCGGACTTTTTGAGCATATTGTCATGTGAAATATAGGTATAAAAGGAAAGATGAACGAAAAAAAACTAAATTGATAGAATTTTGTATAATAATAAAGGAGTTATAGTGGGATATTACATATTTATTTGTATCTTTGTATCCAAAATATAGAGTTTATGACAACAATTGAGTGTACTGACGAAAAGCTTGCATTGAATCTGAACCCGTATCAGATATTTGTCTTTGTCAACGAAAAGACGAAACCATATCTTGATCAAATTAAAAGAGATCATATTGGAAGATATAACATAGAATTGATTCCTTTCGATGCTCTAAAAGACAGTCAAGCTGTAGTAGGAGAGGATGTGGATCCATTATTGTATTATAACATCACGCATTCTGATTTATTTGCAAGGGTCATGCCTTTAAAAGAAGGTGATTACAGATACACGTCAGAGATTCTTTTTCAAGGGAAGGACTATAGTGGCGATCTTTTTTTTAACGTGGTCAACAACTTTGCCCGCTCCTTGAATAACAAAAAGAGCAAAAGCTTTGTAAATACACTGAGGAGATATTTCCAATATGGCAATGAAGAGTTCTACGATTTCCTGATGGAAGTATATGATGGGGATTTATCAAAGATACTGGAAATGTCAAAGTATTACTCCCATATTGTCAGTTCAGCTGTGCAAACATCTGCAGAGAATTTCTTGGCAGACTTTATGCGCCAGTTGTCGAAAGACAAAAAGGAAGAACTCATTTCAATCATTAAAGATACGTTGGGATTTGCCTGTGAAAAAGACTCGAAACTATTGCTTTGCAATTATCTGCAATATAAGTATACACCTGGTATAGGTGGCTTCAGCAATCTGTCTAAGGTGGCAGAAGTCAAGAGCGAACTTCTAAAACCGGATTTTTCTCTTGTCATAGAATACAACAGGAAAGATAGACTTATGGATAAAGATGGTGATTACTCCATCATCTTGAAGAAAGACGACGGTAACCGAATAGAGTTAGAGTTTGGACACAGAGGTGACAAGATGCTCTATCTACTTACCTTATTATGTCAAAAAACCAGGGGAGGACTTCCTACTGCATACTTTAAAAATGAGCAAGCTAAGCAAGTTATAAAAGCAGTTTATGACAGGATGTATCGTAGCGGTGGTGACGAATGGGTAAATAAGTGTTCTAACAATACACATACAATCTCTACATACCGCTCCCATGCCAAGGAGGTGATTGAAAACGATGAGAGGCTCGAACCATATATGGCTTATTGGTGCAATTTTGAAAACCAAACGATCTTTATTGGCAAGATGGGCAATAAACCCCTAGAAATCAGAAAGATTCGTCTTCCAGAAGAAAGGATAAAAATCTATGATGAGAACGAAGAAGCTGGGTCTTTCTCTGATATTCTCGAAAAGTTACCGCATCTGAGAAGCTTATATGGCTTAAACAAGGTTAACTTCCCCGAATTGTTTGAAATACACAAAAACCTGGTTTGTGGTGTGGATCAACGGGAAGATGATGCCATAAATGCAATAAGAGAATAATTTGTTGACATATAATTCCAAGGTTATAATTTGTCACCACTACGCCGTAAAACCGGCGATGTGGTGATGTTCTGTTTTGCAGTCAAAGGCCTCTGAGCGGCAATAGGTTTCTATTTCATCCAAGGAGGCATATCTTCCAGAAAGGATGTAGTCAACGGTGCGCTTGCGGGCAATATTCTCTATCTGACCACCTGAGAAGTCGAAGTGGGTAGCCAAGTGTAAGGCGTCTTTTTTGCTGAGCTTCTTCAGCATGGAACTCCAAATCTTAGCTTTTACCTCGGTCTCCGGTTTGTTAAACTCAATTTTATAGAGGAAACGACGCTCGAACGCTTTGTCTAAATTGCACGTCAGGTTAGTGGTTGCAATGAGAATGCCGTCAAAGTCCTCCATCTCTTGCAGAATTACGTTCTGCATGGCGTTCTCTTCTTTATCGCAATATTGTTGAATTCTCGTTGTGCGCTTGTTGAAGACACCATCTGCCTCGTTGAAGAAAAGAATGGGTGTCACATCAGATATGTCGCATAGTTCGCGATAACTATTGAATACATTCCTAATGTTCTTTAAGCTTTCGCCAACCAATCTGCTACGCAGGCCCGCAATATCTACCTGCATGATGTCGCGACCAGTCTGACGGGCTATCTGAAGCACCGTCTCGGTCTTACCCGTACCAGGGCCGCCGTAAAACAGACAGGCGAAGCCCTTTCGCATTTTCTGCGCTTGAAGTCGGTGCTGAATAGAACTGAATTTCTTGGGACTCAGCAAGTTGGTAAGATGCCGTACTTGTTTCTGTTCAGCGGGATTGAAGAAAAGGGGCTTCTCTTGAATCTCTGTATAGCTCTTCAGAATAGAGAGGTTACCCTCTTGTGTAGTATTGTCGTAATTATCATCGTAGTCATAGTTGTGGCTGTTGTCATCGTCATCGACGTCCTCAGCAGAATCCTCATCCGCTGAAGCGATGGGTGCCTCAGGTACGAAGACTTGGTTATTGATAAGAGCCTTCTCAGCCTCTGGAACTAGTTCGAAACCTTTGTCATCCCTCATGATGTTGTCACTTATAGTTAACCAACCCTTTTTTACGAGTTCGTCCAGTTCGTTTGCATGGGTTCTTGCTTCAAAGTTTGTAATATCAAGATATAATGCGAAGTCACTCCAACTCATAACATAATTACGCTCAATCAGCATGGAAACAAAGACAATCTGAATGTTTGTCAGACCGAGTTGAGTACGCAGGTATGCCAGATGAGTTTCGCAGTTTTGCCAGAATTCATCAGAAAGGTGAGAGTTTAGCGATTGCTTGATTACATGAATCAAAGCGGTTACAATTGACATATTATCAAACTTTGTTTTGTCTGTCATATAATGAATTTTATAGTTTACAAAATATTCTATATTGAAAGCGAGAGAGTTAGGGAGATCATGCAGTCAGCATAAATACTTTCTGCCAGATAGATATAGTAGTTTGAAAACCAGCCGTATCTGGTTTTCAGGGTTGTAGCAACAAGTCAAAGAGC
Organism: uncultured Bacteroidales bacterium; assembly: GCA_902801425.1. GTDB lineage: Bacteria > Bacteroidota > Bacteroidia > Bacteroidales > Bacteroidaceae > Prevotella. The sequence continues at coordinate 9,144 of CADCIQ010000043.1, forward strand.
GCTTCATAAGCGTCGAGCTGAAAGGTAATAAAAAAGGGAGAGAAAACATAATTTTTTGAGTTAATAATTATAAATACACAGCAAAAAACCAGTACACCTTATTTTATTATGCGCATACGCGCGTGTGCGCGCTATACTCTACCTTCTCTGATCGCAGGATGTCAATGATTTGGAGCGGAGATGTGATACATTGGTGCTCTGAGTCTGCGAGCATCTGTTCTTTCTCCTTCACATCAGCACCCCAAAGACAGTGGTATGCCTTGATGCCTGCATTAGCAGCAGCCTGTGCATCGCACAGTTCATTGCCAAAGGCAAGAACATGGGAAGGGTCTTCTTCGAGTTGCTTCAGAGCATATTCGAAGAGGGCAGGGTTCCCCCCACGCTTCCTGATTCTGTGACCTGTGGCATCTTTGCAGCCGATACGATTGATTTTGTCCTTTGGGAAGATTTCCTGCAAGCTAAAGGTGCGGACCGCAACGTTCAGAACCTCGCGGTTGTTTCCTGACACAATAGCTGCCTGGATGTTGTTTGCTTTGATGTAGTCGAAGACCTGCTGCCAACCATCATACAAGGGACATTGCTTGATATGTTCGAGATACTCCTTTCTGGCCTGTACCCACTCAGGAGAAAAACGGCGCAGAGTTTTCTGTCTGGCCACGTACTGGTCAGCTCCTGCGGTGTCAAACATCGTCCCGTCGTAGTCGAAAAACACTGTCTTAAACTCTCGATTGATTGTCTTTTGCTTTGCCATATATCGCTTGTTTTATGATTATGGATGCAAAATTAGACATTCTTTTTTGAAGAGTCTTTGCTTTTATACGTATACCGAAACCTATACAAATCGAAGAGGAGTCATAGACTCCCCTTCTTTAGACATAGTGACCGGTCACTTGTGGCTTCAGTGCTCACACTCGCTGCATCATCCTATGTCCTTTCTGATAACTTCACCAACGATTGATAAAGCATTTCCATTCCAACAGTTGCTGTTTCCTTAATATGAAGGAACCCTTCTGGAACCTCTACCTCTCCTGGATCAATGACTATATTGTGACTTGCACCAGAACATGCTGTAAGGGTATTAGCTGGAGATACCAAAAGAGATGTGCCAATAACGACAAAGATGTCTGCCTCAAAAGCAGTATTCATAGCAAGAGGCATGTTGGGAACTGGTTCGCCAAACCACACAATATATGGACGAAGTTGACTACCGTCTTTGGCTTTGTCACCAAGGTGAATATCATTAATTAGGGGACGGAGCTCAATACAGTCCGCATTCGCCTTATCGATGGACGAACAGGCCTTGGAAAGTTCTCCATGGAGATGTACGATGTGAGAAGAGCCTGCACGTTCGTGGAGGTCATCTACATTTTGGGTAATGATGCTTACATCGTACCACTTTTCAAGTTGTGCCAACAGTTCATGTGCCTTGTTTGGCTGTACCTCCAGTAACTGGCGACGACGGGCATTGTAAAAGTCAAGCACAGCTTGAGGATCGTTATTCCACCCTTCGATACTTGCCAATTGCATTGCATCTTGCTTCGTCCAGATGCCATCCTTATCGCGAAACGTATCAATTCCGCTCTCTTTGCTTATCCCTGCTCCTGAAAGAATAACTAGCTTCTTCTTATTCATATTGCTCGTTTCTTAACAACTCGTTGCAAAATTAGGAATAATAATCTATATTGTTCTTCTTTCTATACGTATAGTTAATAACGTTATATACGTTGGTCGTATAAAGATGCAGCAGCTTTCAGTGTTTTGCTCATGTAGTTCAAACATCTGCGTGGAGATAAGATTTTCACTCCAGCACCATAGGACATAAATACAGAATACATCTCGAAATTGATTACCACATTAATACGAAAGATACAACTGCCATCGGTAGGAATCTCGCTTATTACGCACTGAGAGGGGTGCAGGGGCTTTGTTTTGATATACCTGCTCTGTTCCGCACTTGCCCAAAACTTGACGCACTCTGCTCTCTCATGAATGTTTTTGCTAACTCCTATAACATCATCAAAGAAGTGCTCGGAATCAAATTCTGGATTCTCTCGGAAAGGGATATCTACCGGTTCAACACTTACCATTCTGTCTAGTGGGAGGTTGAACAAAAGAAGATCGTCTGCCTTTGAACCAAATAGGAACCACCGGTTTCGGAATTCCTTCAAAAGATAGGGGCACAAAATGAACTCGGTTGGTCTCCTGGCCGTGAATGACTGATACATGATTTTTAATGTCTGCTTGTGCGCGATGTAATTATAAAGAGGATTGAGCAAGCGAAGTCCTTTCAAGTCAGGAACATTATCAAAGTGTACAATGGGTTTTCTGTTGTTCTTGGAAACGGCAAGTTTATCCTGTAAACGGTTAACGACATCGCTCATTTCGGCGAATTGGTCAAAATCCTGCAACTGACGAAGCATGTCCACTGCTTCTTTCATCACTTCATAATCGTTTTGTGACATAGGCATATCCGTGATGGAGTAGTCGGAATCAGCATAGCGATAGTATTTGTGGTCGTACACCTCGATTGGGGCATTATAGCCCAACTTGTCTGAGCGCATCATTTGGATATCACCCTGAACTGTGCGAACAGAAACACCTTTGCGGATACCTTCCATATCATATAGAGCATCAGAACAGGCATCAACCAGGTCTTCGAGTGTCCATCGACGATATCGGTTACGAAGACAGTTGTCGATAGTTTTGTAGCGAATCAAAGCATTCTTGTTTGCAGGCATAATTATCGTTATTTTGTTGTTGTTGGCACAAAGATACGAAATATCTACGCAACCTATTTGCGCAGAAGTGAAAAATTGCATTTTTTTGGCTGTTTTTTATAACTTTTTTCCAGTTACGCAGAAAGATTGCGTAGTGCATATTTAACTTTGCGGTGCGATTCAGGAGAAAACAGAATGCGCAATGAACTGAGCTACGAGGCACCACTATTATTATTGAAGATGTGTAACAATTAAAGAAGAAAAGACAATGGAAGTAAAGATGATCAACAACTGTCCCGTCAAGATATGGACAGACCATGTAGAAGAATCAGCAATGCGTCAGATAGAGAATCTGACCACACTGCCCTTCCTCTTCCATCATCTTGCCATCATGCCTGACGTGCATGCTGGTATGGGAATGCCTATCGGTGGTGTGCTTGCTTGTAAAGATGCCGTTATACCCAATGCCGTTGGTGTGGATATTGGTTGTGGAATGTGTGCAGTAAAGACGAACTGGAAGGTCGCAGATATTCCAACTGATGTACTCCGCAAACAGATTATGCGTGGAATACGAAAGCGTATCCCTTTGGGAATGGACCACCACAAAGAGGCTCAGGACGAGAAGTACCTGCCTACTGGGCATGACATCGACAAGATGGAAATTGTGAAGCGCCGTCAGGTGTCAATTACCAAAGAAGTAGGCACGTTAGGTGGCGGAAATCATTTCATTGAGTTGCAAAAGGATGAAACAGACACATTATGGATTATGATCCATTCTGGTTCCAGAAATCTTGGCAAACTTGTCGGTGATTACTATAACGAGAAGGCAAAGGTGCTCAATGAGAGATGGTATTCTGTGGTTTCCCCAGATATCCGTCTACCATTCCTTCCTCTACGAACTGATGAGTTCGATGCATACTGGCGGGAAATGAAGTATTGTGTTGACTTTGCCCTCTGTAACCGCAAGTTGATGATGGAACGCATCGAAGAGGTCATCAAGGATGCTATTCCAGAGATTGAGTTTGAGCCGATGATTAATATCGCTCACAACTATGCAGCATGGGAGAACCACTACGGTCAGAATGTCATCGTACACCGAAAGGGAGCAACCCTGGCCCGTGAGGGAGTCATTGGAATCATTCCGGGCTCACAGGGAACTGCATCCTACATTGTGGAGGGGCTGGGCAATCCTGAATCATTCTGCTCATGTTCTCACGGAGCTGGGCGAACGATGTCACGTACTGCTGCCATCCGTGACCTCAACTTGAAAGAGGAAGTGGAGCGATTGGATGCCCTGGGTATCATTCACGCAATCCGCAATCAGGATGACATGCAGGAAGCCTCAGGTGCATACAAGGACATAGAAACAGTCATTGCCAACGAGGCAGACCTTGTAAAAGTAAAAACACGACTTCTTCCGGTAGCGGTGATTAAAGGGTAAAGTCATTATACGTATAGATACAGGCATAGTTTGATTCAATTGTAGTAACTTTGCACTGTCAAAACGGAAAATTGAGTTCTTTGAAACATCAAATAGTGGCTGCCGTAGCGACGGACTTCTTCGACAGATCCCGCGCTTTCAATAGGCATAATAATAGAGCCGTTGCGATAGTTGCGCCACTTTTTATATAATCAGTTGCCGTAGTGGAGGAATACTTCGAGATCCTGATGATGGTGTCAAACCCGATGACAGCCAGGATGTAAGCTTGGAAGCAGCTATCATCTAAGGAGTGCGTGTAAGCTCACTGGTCACAGGGTTTAACCTGCCTCTAACGCTTGTTGCACTGATTTTAAATGAAACCGATATAAGGAGATTATTATATGAAGTTTAACACAATGATTAAGGAACAATCGATGACTCTGAACCATGAAGGTGCAGAAGCATTCGGACTGTCAGCAGAAATGGAACTGTATACCGCCGTCGTTACAGCATCCTTGAGTGACAAGTTCTATGAGACGGCAAATGAACGGATTAAGCGTATTGCCGAACTTGTTGGCAAGTGCGATGCTCGTTTTGTTGCTCAACTGGCTGTATATGCGCGCAGGGAAATGAATCTGCGCTCTGTACCCCTTTTCCTTGTAGTTGAACTGGCAAAACATCATAGCGGGGATAATCTGGTAAGTCGTACCATTGAAAAGGTTGTCCTTCGCGCAGATGAGATTATGGAGTTGTTACACTGTTATCAGTGGCGCAACAGCCAAAACACTACTTGTACTGAGGCAAGTGCGCCAAAGAAAAAGCTCGCCAAACTATCACATCAGATACAGGTTGGACTGCAGAGAGCATTCAATAACTTCGACGAATATCAGTTTGCAAAGTATGACCGTAACAATCTGGAGGTGAAACTTCGGGATGCACTTTTTATTGTTCACCCCAAAGCAAAGGATGATGCACAGCAGAAACTGTTTGACAAGATTACAAGCAAGACTTTGGAGACTCCATATACATGGGAAACAGAGTTGTCTGCGCTTGGACAACAGGAGTTCGAATCTGATGTAGACAAACAGATGGCTTTCACAAAGAAGTGGGAAGAGCTCATTGACAGCGGCAAACTGGGCTATATGGCAATGCTACGCAACCTTCGGAACTTCCTTGAAAATGGCATTTCTAGAGAATCACTAACAGATGTTGCCAATCGACTTAGCGATGAGCGGGAAGTAATCCGTTCTAAGCAGTTCCCCTTTAGATTCCTTTCGGCGTATCGTGAGGTAAACCGCGTAGAGAATAAAAAGACGCAAGTTATGTTTGAGGCACTTCAGAAGGCCGCTCTTGCAACTACTCAGGACAATGGCGCCGAGGACAAACAGCTGTTGCTCAATGCCCTAGAAAAGGCAGTTCTCGCTACAAGCAATAATATAGCTGGGTTTGATGAACATACTCGCGTATTGTTGGCATGCGATGTCTCTGGGTCAATGTATTCTCCGATAAGTCCTAAAAGTTCTGTGAAGAACTATGACATAGGGCTAGTGCTTGCTATGCTGCTGAAAAATCGTTGCAAGAACGTTGTCAGCGGAATCTTTGGAGATGAGTGGAAACTGGTGAATCTGCCTTCTACAGGCATTCTAAGCAATGTCGAAAAGATGTATGAGCGTGAAGGCGAAGTGGGATACTCAACAAATGGCTATAAGGTCATAGAATATCTGAACAGGGAGAATATAGTATTGGACAAGGTGATGATGTTCACCGATTGTCAGATGTGGGACAGTTATGGTAATATACACTCCATTCGCAAAGAATGGAACAAGTATAAGCAGATAGCACCCAATGCAAAACTGTACCTCTTTGACCTTAGTGGCTATGGTACAACTCCGCTTAACATAATTCGTGATGATGTTACTCTCATAGCAGGTTGGAGCGACCGTATCTTTGAAATGCTTGAAGCAATAGAAAAAGGCTCTAGTGCTATAGAGGAAATAAAGAGAATTGAAGTATGACAAGAATAGGCAGTTGCCGTAGCAACGGGTTACTTCGGAATGTTTAGATACCAGCTCATACCCATCGCGATTGTTGCACTGCCTTTTATATACAATCGGTTGCCGTAGCATAGTCATACTTCGAAGGAGCATGGTGCAAATGGCAATATGCAGGTTCCATATATGTACAGAGGCAATCGTACAGCCAAGCCGCACGCGGCTGGTGGAGCCACAAGAAAACCCTTTCATATCCCAGGCTTACACCGGGAGCCGAGCAGAAATGCAGGTAGGGCTGAGTCTATGCAATTGTTGCACCGATTGTTCTTATAAAATAGACACCAAAGAATCCAAACCACTCCGTCGATTATCTGGTTATGGACAGGAACGTTTTTCTTCTCCAAAGCGTTCACAATGTATAATTTTGAGGGAGCCATACACTCCTGAAAGGCAAAACGAAATGATATGGATAAATACGTTTATAATTATGATGAGTGGTTAAGTGGACATGCAAAACGCAAAACCATGATGGAAAAGCTGGAGCGAAGTTTGGTTCCATTTGACATATTTGAAGCTATTGGTATGGTGAACGACAAACAGCCTCGGTCAGGAGAAGTAGTTGTTGGAGAAAATACTTACCACTATGAAATAGCATACGACTACAACTGTATTGGTCATGATGTTTATGACGCCTCGCTGACTGTCGTTTCGCTAAAAGACAAATGGACGAATTTGCTGATGGGGTATAACAAGTTTAAAGTCGTTATGAATCATCAGAATATCAAGACCATCTATTCCGACCATGAAGACTATTTCCAACAGATAATTGACATGTTTGAGAGAGATGATTATGCAGGCCTATATACTAATCGTTCTGCATACATCAACAATCTGTTGGCACGATACATCCTTCTGAGGCTTTTGGAGTTACATCGGCCGGATCTGCAACTGTTAGTAAGCGTCAAAACGAAAGAGGATGGTGCCATCTCAGTTCTTGCTGCAGATGCCAATCGTAACGAATGGTTGATGTATGCTTTCAGTAAGCGGGAGGCTATGGAAATAGCACACAGGCTGGATGGATGCTGCAAGAGTCTGACCATTATATACTTCTTCAATCAAGACTTTGAGAAGGATGGCAATACCATTGGCTACGATTCTGGGTGTACACGCATATTGTCTGCCAGAGCCTGGATGATGAGTTTACCGATGGAAACTATGGAGAGAAGACTCATAGAAAAGCGTATGCTTACTCTTGTCAGCTTGCTATACAATGAACACCTCGACTGGCATTATGATAGAATTGAGCGTGTGGCCACCAATCCCCCACTCTACGGCTCCCACATGAAAGAGCAAAAGAAAGCACTCAAAGAGAAGAGGAAAAAGAAAAGCACCAACGTCAAGCAAGGACTACCTTGGTATCAGAAGATAACAAGGACACTCCTTGAGGATGCACTTAATGTGCTTGGAGATGAGCCGAAATCACATGCTGACATATTCCATTTCCTCTGTGCTGCTAATATGGTCAATGCACATGTCAACCATTGTAATCACAGCATCAACTTCTCAATGAAACAGGTAAACCGTATGTTTCAGGCCAAACAGCAAATCTTCAAATGTCTGCTCAAACTGGCAGAAGAGCGTAATCCCAACGCTATTATCTCTGTCAGTGCGCTTCCCGCGATACTTGTCAACATGAAGGTCGAGAAAAACGATTTCCAAATCAGTTTCCGAGGTATGACACGAGAGGTCTTGGATCGGATTGTTAACTCTGGTGTCAATTGCAATGGACACTTTAAGGGGTATTATCTCCAACCAATCGCAACAGCACTTTATCAGTATTCGTACATGCTGAGATGGAAAGGATTACAAAACTATCAATCAATGTAAATTTGAAATGCCGGAGAATGTATAAGATGTCGTAGAACACCAATACATCGAATAGCTTCCGAACCCCATAGGGAAGATGAAGTTCTGGTAATGCAGAATGGAGGTCTGAATCGGATTATGGTTTTCGTTTGTTACTCTTATACAACCATATAGGTGGTGACCATAGTCTAACTCAGTTGGTTCTTCTCTCCCTGATATACAATTTTGATATCAAGGTGCTTCTCTATTCTCTTAACCCTCCGGTTTATTATTGCTATCATAATTGGTCGTTATATTATCGCTTCATCCTTAATAAATCTACGGGATTCCTATTTCTTCAGTACTTTGCGGGTTTCATCAAGTACTTTGCCAAGGAGATTAAGTCCCCTCCATTTGGTCTCGTCATCAATATCCGGGTTGCTCTCATACATGCGGACGCCCCAAACTTTATCGTATGGAGAGGCTTCTACAAAACCATGTCCTTCATATTCAGGAGAAAGAAGGAGCTGCTTCAAATCCTCATTCTGACCAAACTTCGCTATGTTGGCATCGAGCATGATCTGATAACGCTTCTCCTCCCATATCTTCTCGTCGAAATTTTGAACCTTGCGGCCAAATGCCTTTACCTTCTTTGGGCTGCCATCCTGCAGGATCTGATTAGCAATCTCTTCATCTCCAAAGATAATGGCCTTCATATACATAAAATACTGTTCGGTGTTGTAGAAATGACATAATGTGCCATTTACTTCAAGATCGAACTCTGCCGGATGCCAGTTACTTGGCCACTCGTTCCAAAAACATACATGTTTATCTGTTACTCTCATATTCGTATCCTTTTGTCCATACCTTTTTTTAAGATAGTTCATACCCGTAGAAGTCGTAGACATCTTTATAGTCTTCGTAGCCGGTTTTTTCAAAAACAACTTTCAATAGTTTCCATGCATCCTCATCACCAATCATATCAGTTGATACGCTTAACTTTTGTTCTTCATCCATTTTGTTAATAGTTAACTCTACGGTATTACCCCAGGCGTCTCCAGAAGAATATAAACTCGTTACTTGCCAATACTCCCCATTATATGATACAGATAGCGCATCTTCCGGGTTGTTCACATCAAAACTTAATCTGTTCTCACCCAGTAACATACGGATACCTTCAAAGTATGCACTTATAAATTGCTCACTTGATGCATATTCGTTTTCAATATCTATACTAGGCTTAAATTTGAAAATTATACGTTCACTACTCATGTTATTTATTACTTTGATATTCATTATTCTACTTTACTTCAACTACAAATCGGGTAATGGGGTAAAAGATGATGCGGGCCTTGACCTTTTTCTTGCCTTCGGCTTCGAGTGCTCTTTGGTAACAATCGAGTTGGTCTCCATGACGACCTGCATAATGCTCGCTGACAGGGTTGAATACGAGACTATAGTTTCCTGGACAGGTCTTATAGTCCACTACGACGTAGGCATCTTCCGTTTCCCATATGAGGTCAATGTAGCCACTGACGATGTGGCCGCCGTCATCCAGATGGCGGAAAGGCTTCTCGTGATGACGCTTAATGGCCTTGCCATAACGTGCTTCGAGTGTGTCAACAAGATATTTCCACGAATCCAAAAGCCGGTTAGGCTCAGGCACATTCTTGTCCGTAAAGCCATAACTGTTGCGTAGCTTGACTATCTGATCTATGTCTATTCCATCGTCACAACAGCAAAACACCTGATGGATAAAATCACCCATAAGTGCTTCTTCACTCGGTTTGTTACGCACTTGCATTCTGCTCTCCTTGTCATTGATGGGCACGATGTCATGTGGAGAATCTCCCGCTTTAGAGGGAGAAACAAATAGCATATCATCGAGTGGCGAAAAGCTTGCTGCTACATTATGGACTCGGTTCATTGACTGTTCTGGCCAATCTAATTGGTTGTCCATGTCAGTACGCTCAACATGTAACGGCATACCGATTCCCAAGAAGTCCTGATATTCATTTCCATCAAGCAGTTGGTTGATATTATTAACTCCAACAGAACGGAACCAACTAAGGCTGACAGCACCATCCTTCTCTTTGGGGGCGAGAATCAGGATTTCACGGGCGCGAGTCACTCCGACATACAACAGTCTTGCGTTTTCACCAATCTCGTGCTCAGAAACGGTTTCCCAAAGTGGATGCTGCTGAAGTCTGGATGTAACTGCCGCTTTAGCTGCATCAGAACTGCCATAGATGTTGCGAACCAACGAAATGGTCATGGGTGGATTCGGATTTTCTGCCGTGGGCAGTTGCTCACGGTGATGATGACAGCCAAGCATACTACGTGTGGCAATCTTGGTGGCATCTGAGGCATCATTATCAAGTGACAACATGATAACAACTTTCCATTCCAAACCCTTGGATTTGTGATAGGTGTAAAGACGAACGCCATCTTCATTCGCGGCACCATCCTGCTTCTGGCCTGTGAAGAATTCGATGAATCCAGCGACTGTTGCGGGTTGTGCCAGTTTGGTGGCATAGTCCTCATATTTTCGTGCCAAGTCTATCAATACCTGAAGATTTGTTTCTTCTGCTTGGGCATTCTCCCAGCTTTGAACCAAAGAATAAAGGTCTAACTCTATGACAAGACTCTCGACTAATGAGCTTATGCTCTGATAGCCAAGGAGATTGGTGGAAAACTCTTCGTTCTCATTGGAACGGAAACTACGAAGCTGGGTAAGACGGCTTATGATGGGAAGATCTTTCAGATAGCCAGAAGGGGTATTATCTTCCTCAGCAAGATAGTCAAGACGGTCTTCAATAATCTTGGTAACATGATAACCAGGCTCTGTGAGATAAGCAACTTCGGCACGAGCCAACTGATTGGACGGGGTGTTGACCAGCGTTAGAAGGGCTTTCATTAAACGACCCGAACGTGACTCCTTAATATCATTAGACTCACGACATACAGGTACCTTCAATGCTCGTAATTCATCTGCCAATCGGTCCAGGTCTGCATTAGCACGAGCAAGTACGGCAATATCCTTGGGATCGATTTTCTCTCGCAGAATCAGTTGCTGAATCTGGAGAGCCAGTGCTTTGTCCCCCGTATTGGGCCACAGACGAAGCGGATTCTCGACTGGAGTGTAATTCCCGTTTTTCTCAGGCATGGAAAGTTTGACTTCTTCGTCTGTCATCTGGCTGAATACCTGAGAGAAAATGGTATTTGAGAAGCTGACAAGCGGCTCCACAGAACGATAAGAGTGTTTCAGGTGTTCCGTGTTATTAATGCTGTCTGCGACAGCTGCAGTCAGTTCTGTGTCGGAACCGCGGAAACCATAAATGGCTTGTTTCTTGTCGCCTACATAACAGGTGTTGAGCAGACTGGAAAGCTTTTGGAAAATACGAACCTGCATGGGATTGGAATCTTGGAACTCGTCGACAAAGAGATGAGTATAGCGAGATGTGATGTCCTGCTGCACTTCCTTAATGTCAAGCAAGTGCAAGAACATCATTTCCATATCATTGAAGTCTATTAGGTGATGCTCATCCTTGTATTGACGATACTCTTTCTGCCAGCGACTGGCCAGACGGAATATCAGCGAGGCATATTCTCTTTGATGCTTGGCTGATTCTGCTGTAAAGATGGTTGCTCCAGCCAGACTCTCAGAGAAGCGCCTTGTGTTTTCTGAATCCTTGCAACGTCCCTTCGCAATGGATTCTAAGTCGGATAACTCATCAGCTGTAAGGTTGCGATTCTTGTAGTAACTGATTCGTTCCTGTTCTGCTTTCACTTTCGCTCCCTGCCTCATGGCACTCAGTACATCTTCAAGTTCCATGATGACGGCCTTGGCATACTCCATCAAAGAGGTGTCATCCTTTGGCTCATCAAGGCAAGTGATAAAACTCTCTGTGATTTTTAGACTGTTGCTCAACTGCTCTTCGTTGATGCCGTACCACTGCATGAAGTCGAGGACTTTGCAGAGGTCTGCCTTCCAAAACTCATAATTGATGCCGGATTTACGCTCTTTTGAATCATAAATGACATTATACTTCTCTGCATACTTGAACAGGAAAGTACGGTCTTTTTGCTCAAGCAATCCACGTAGCGAATGGTCACGATATAACTGGAGCTCATTCTCTTCCATAGCTGCAGCATCTGGCATGATGCCCAACAAATACCAATACTTGGTCAGGAAGGTGTTGGCCACAGAGTGAACCGTTCCGATAAGAGCATGTTCCATCTGCTGGGCTTCACGATGCTTACCAAGATTTACCAGTTCCTTCTTGGCTTTTTCGCGTAACTCCTGAGCTGCCGCCTTGGTAAAGGTTGTCATGATAACCTGCTCAGGATTGAGCTTGTGGTCGAATACCATCTTCGCCACGTCAGTTGTGATTCTGTATGTCTTGCCAGATCCTGCTCCAGCACTGATGAATGTCTTTGTCATAATAATCTTGCGTCTTAGATGGTGAAACACTTATAATCTGAATACAGGTTCTCTGCCTTTTTAGGATCTTTCTTCTTGCCGTCATCCTCTAAAGGATACACATTCCCAGCTTGGGCATATTCAATCTCACGGATTGGCTTGTTATCAGCGGTCTCGATCCTGCCTTCACTGATTTCCTTAACTCTCTCCTCGTAGCCATTACGTAGCTGTGTCATCACATCAGCCTGAATATCCGGGGTGATTAGTTCACAATTCTCACCAAAGAACTCATCTGTGCTGAAAAGCTTTCCATACGGCATAACAAAGTATGCTGTACGCACTGACTGCGGATGATCTTCGTGATTCATCAGCATAGCTTTATAGATAGATAGCTGGAGGGCACGGTTTTTCATCAGGATGTTTTTGAATTTATCTTTCTTGGCAACCCATTTCAGGTCGAAGACGACATCATTGCCTGCTTTGTCGCGCAAAAGCATGTCTATGTATCCCTGAAGGATAACACCGTCTCTGAAGCCTAAATCCTGTTCTTCCTTCTGCTCACACTGCATGACAATAAGACCATTCTCTTGAATAATGGTGACCAGTTTGCTTACACACTCCCTAAGTTTGTACTTCAGGCGCTCCATATCCAAATGATACTCTGGCAAGAGGAGCAAAGCTCCCTTCCTGACAAGGGCTCTACGGAAGGCCGGTTCATATTGGCTGATGACATAGTCGGCCAAAGGCATACCATCCCTTTCTGCCGTGAATAGATTCTCGACAACTTCATGAGCAACATTACCGTAAGTTAGGAACAGTTTGATATCAGTCTCACTGACATCTGTAAACTGAAGAGTATAGTTCATGAAATAGTCAAAAGGATTCTGCAGGAGCTTCTCCAATGCAGAATAGCTCTCAACAGATCTCCAAGTGACAGGATGCTTCTCAGCATCAAAGCGAATCTCATCATTGTCAGATTGGCGATGGTTATCAACAGCCTCGATTTCCCTTGAAGGCATCATATCATAAAGGGTATCTCCGACTTCTTTTTTGGTGATATATGGTAATTGGAGATACAATGGGTGCATAGGAAGCTTGGTGTCACCCTGCTGTTCACATGTGATAACAGTCAATTCTCCCGTTGTCTTGCAGATGGGTCTGGCAGCCATCAAATGAAGGAAATCGCTCTCATGCAGCTTGTTCCAGAACAAAACCCCGCTTTTCTCCAGTTGTTCCATCTCGAAATTAGAAAGGAAGTCAGTTGAAAGCGCACTAGAGGTGTCACCATAGAAATCACACCAGATGGTCTTCTCAGCCTTGTCAATCATATTCGAAGGGCGATTGATAACATTTCTATTGCTTACTTGGGCATGATAGAGCGTAAAGTCACCATCCTCATAGAGTGACTGCGCCCACTGGCTGAGCGTGGTGAAGGACAGTTCCCCTTCAACCAGCGCGTCTATCTGACCTAACAATGCATCCGTCATCTCAGCAACATTCCTTAACTGGGCAATTCTGGCATCATATGGTTGCACAGCGGTAATCTTAACAGCCTTGTTTGATGCGTATGAACTAATGGAAGACAGAAACCTTGACAGTGCCTTTACGTTAACGGAATCGGATTCCTCTGCTAGGGGTAAAGCGCTTTCATCTTTCCTCAAATCAAATGGAAGATACTTGATATAGTTCTCCTCACGCTGCTCTTTTGTACTCTCTTGGGGCGTTTCGTCACCATCAGCCTTGAACTCTCTCTCAATATAAGTGTTAATGCATTCCTGGACCTTCTCATTGCAAAAACCGCCCTCTCGCACTATGCTCCTTGCCAATTCTCTGCATAGCAGTCTATCCAGTGGACATTCAGGGAGGAACAGGTATTGTAAGAGCGTGTTTACGTTTAGTGGACGCTGGAAAAGTTGAATAACAAGCAGAAACATTTGCGTAATTTGTGGGTTCGTTTCCATCATATCACTACCACAAACAGGATTGCCTGACATGTGGAACCAGTTGTCAAGGCGCTTGTTGTTTGTATTAATCCACACATTATATGCATCTGCCTTCTGCTGAGTCAACCAAGCTTCTGCTTTCCATTGCTGGGAGAAATGTATCTCTGTGATGGTATCAGGTACTATCTTCGTATCATCTGTCCTTTCTTCAATCACAGTGCCAAGGCTTTGCAGAGACTTGAACAATGGTTTAATGAAATCTGGCAGCAGATCCAACTGGCAAGGAATCTCAATAATCAGATTTGTGTAGGTTTGCGGAACCTTGACTTCGCCCGACTCCATCAATTGGATCTGGCCAAAGAGCTTAGATAATAAAGAGGCAATACCCTCGTCATTGAAATAACCGTCAATCTCAGCCAGTGTGTTGAGACGGCTACACTCCTGCAACGTTATTTGCTTGTTCCAACCACATAGTGCCAGACTATCTCTCCAACGAAGTAGTGTCTTGGCAACACTCATGCTGTCAATCTTGATGCTTCTATGGAAGATATTGCTCATTTTGGCACTGTCATACTCCAGTAAGGCCTTATGATAGGAGGTAAGCCTTTCTGGGAAAGACGGTATCTGCTGATGAATACCTGCATGTAACGCAAGTTGACTAAGAAGACCTTGGGTTTCTAACACCTGAACATCAAGCGCAACATGTCGAGCTTGCATGTCCATATAATAACTCCCACTGTAAAAATAACTTCCACTGTAGAAAGGGCTGTATATAATCTTCATACTCGGTATTTTTAGTTATTTTGTGCAAAAATACAAATTTTTATTCATACTACAACACGAAAAAGGGGGAAATCTGCATATTTGACATGGTGTAGTAAGGGACTAATGATGAATTAGCCCCTTTGCACCCATATATGAAACACTTTTTGAAGCCACTCGCTGCGCCTCTTCCAGACAGTGGTAGACGTTTGGCTGGTGAATCTTGTCGAAGCTGAGCATGTGGTGGTGTCCCATCTCGTTGATGAAAGCAGAGGTTGTCCAGTCGCCAGCTCCTTCACCATCCACAAAGTCTGGATTGTATTCAGGAAGTACCTTTATCCAATCATCAGAGCGAAGCTTAAAACGAAGTCCCTTCTCGTTCAGCGTCTGAATGAAGAGCTTGTCAGTAAAACCTTCAGTGAACGAGACATCTGGATGCTTCTCGTTAGAGAATTTCACGATGTCACTGGCAGCCACAGCACGGAGGAAGTTGCG
>CADCIQ010000044.1 GCA_902801425.1 uncultured Bacteroidales bacterium
ATTATTTCTTTCTCTTTTTCAAGTTCATCAAACGTTAAATTTTTTAAGAGTCGTGGGAACTCTACTTTTACGCTGCAAAATTAAAGCTATGCCTTCGCTTTTTGTTCGTTCTTGAGACTATAGGATGAACGGACTTACAACTTATAACGGTATTAGAACGGACTTACTTTTGCACGAGAAGCCCCCCCCTATCTACACGCCTTTCTTGGCATATCGAATTTTTTCAGACTTTCCTTTGGTAATAAGAGTATTTTTGTTTACTTTTGCCTTTAAATCTGAACAATATAAATAGAGAAGAGATAGAATTTAGATTACAATAATGGAAAAGGAATTT
Source organism: uncultured Bacteroidales bacterium (assembly GCA_902801425.1). Taxonomy (GTDB): domain Bacteria; phylum Bacteroidota; class Bacteroidia; order Bacteroidales; family Bacteroidaceae; genus Prevotella. The sequence continues at coordinate 335 of CADCIQ010000044.1, forward strand.
ACTTATGGGTAAAAAATATATAACATATTTCGCATTTTTTTCTTCTTGGATGCTGATTTCTTGTATGTCTGGACGAGTGGGTTGTAAACAAGATTTACCGACAGCTTCTAGAAAAGTATGTTATGGCATTGGATCCCGACTTTGAACAACGCAAGGCTACAATAGGTGTAGATGGCAATGAATTAAAATATGGTCTATTTGATCGTTTTATACATGAACTGTTTGGACATGGCATTCCCGCATTGAAACACCAAATGGGAGATGCAATAGAACTTGAAAATAGAGCACGTAAACAAATAGGTAGAACAGGAAGAAAACTAGAACTAAATGATGATGGAAGTACAGCACATCCGACAATTACAACTAGGCGTTAAAACTTTATTAGTAATTGCCTTTGTTGCATTTGCGAGTCTACAAAAAATACAGGCCTCTGAATTTGTCGACTTATATGGAAAATGGAAGGTCTACATTTATGTGTCATTACCAGATGATTGCATTTTGAATGATTCTACATGCAATGCATATGGTATTATCCCCGTTATGAGCAGTGAAATCTATTTTATTGAAAATAGTAATGGCATTTTAGATAACCCAGCACGACCTGCACCAATAGAATTTAAGTGGCATTTATCAAATGATACCATTCATATTCTTGATGGTGACACCTTAGTCCTTTATAAAATTGACCTAAAAAAGGAAAACAAATTATATCTACGTTTGTTATCAAAAGGAACTAAGTCTTTTCATTTTTCATATGTTGCTGCTTGTCAAAATTTTAATGAATTTATATTGGATAAATCCATAAAATTTAAAGAACTTAATAATGGCATTAGGGAAATCATAAATCAAATAAAGACAAAACGTCGTGTTGATGAAGTGATTGTTGGTTATCAAAAAGCAGATAAAACATACCACTATACATACTTATGTGACAACAAAAGAGAATGTGTTAATGGCGTTTTTGATGATATTGATAACTGGAAAGAAAAAAGGAAATGCATACTTTTCATACTATATGACGAGAACATGCGCACTTTACAAAGAATAACAAATTATTGGTTTCAAGACAATGATTTCTTACCTTCGCGAGTCGCATTTGATACACGAGAAGATTTCCCTATAACTCGTGATGTGAAAATTGAATAAAACCTTATCCCCTCTAAATTCACATGCCTATTGCACCTTCGCAAGTCCTATGTAAATCCTATGCAAATCCCATATAACTCCCATTTCAAATAAGAGCTACATAAGAGTAGCATAAGAGTAACATAAGACTTACATAAGAAATAGAACAAAGACTTTTACTCCCTAAAAATCTCACGTTCCCTTGTTTTTCCCGCCCTAAGAACTTAAGTTTTTCCTGCAAAAACTCCGCTGTTTTTTCGTTCTTCCTTCGAAGATATTCCATACATACTCCATAGTTTCGATGGAGTATCTATGGAGTAATGATGGACAAGCGATGGAGTATTTTTAGGGTTTCAAAGGAGAAATTTGCTTGTTTCTCACTTTTTTCTTGGAAGAGTTGCTTGATTTGAAAACTTTTAGTATCTTTGCACCCATGAAAGCTGAAAGAAAAATATTAGCATACAAGAACTATTTCAGAGACTTTATACAGTCACTTACTGACGCAGAAGCCCGAAAGGTTTTCTATGTCATTGATATGCTGAAGACTCAGGAACGTGTAAATGCTAAGTTTGTAAAGTATCTTCGTGAAGAGATCTTTGAACTTCGTGCAGAATAAGGCGGAAACATCTTCCGAGTTTTCTTTATCTTTGATGATGGTAACGTGGTGATGCTCTTCAACGGCTTTCAGAAGAAGACACAGAAGACACCTGAAAAAGAAATCAATAAGGCAATGCAATTAAAAAAGGAATTTTATGCAGAAAAGAAATGATATAATGAGCGTTGATGCCATGATGGATGAACGCTTTGGCAAGGTTGGAACACAAGAACGCGAAGCTTTTCGCAAAGAAGCTTATGCCTATTGTGTTGGTCAGATTATCAGCGATGCGCGGAAACGTGAAAAGATTACGCAACAAGAATTAGCCCAACGTATAGGTTCCAACAAATCGTATATCTCACGTGTGGAGAACGGAAGCGTAGAACCTGGAGCTGGAATGTTCCTCAGAATTCTTGGTGCGCTTGGCTTGAGATTTGAAGTTACGCAACCATTAGCGTTTGGATAACACCAATTGATATGCACCTCCATTTCTTTCAAAGTGCTGAGACGATACCTGATAAATTGTATTTCGTTTTATTTTCTGTTTGTTTTCACAATTCACTTGGTTTGTTTGGAGGTTTCAGGAAAAAAATGTAACTTTGCACTCAGACAAGACAAAAGACGAATGTCAAAAGGCTCAAGACCTTTGTATTTTGTCCTTTGACCTTATACTTTTAACATTATGGCAAAATATCTTGACCCTAAAGCCGATCTGACCTTCAAGAAGGTGTTTGGTGAGCATAAGGAATTGCTCATCAGTTTTCTTAATGCCCTGTTGCCTCTGCCTGAAGGCAAGGAGATCGTGACATTGGAGTATCTCCCTTCGGAGATGGTTCCTGTGAATCCCGATAAGAAAGACACCATAGTGGATGTGCGCTGCAAGGATAAGGACGGCAGACAGTTCCTTGTTGAGATGCAGATGTACTGGACGGATGCTTTCAGACAGAGGGTGCTATTGAACACCTGTAAGGCATATTCTTTGCCTGCCGACCGTGGAGAGAAGTATTCTGAGCTCAAACCCGTCTATACCCTAAGTCTCGTTAATGATATTGCTTTCCCTGAGCTTCCTGATGATTTCTATCATTGCTATATGATGACACATAGCAAGTATAAGGAATATACCATCGACGATATAGAAATGATATTCGTGGAGTTGCCAAAGTTCAAGCCAGACACGATGCTCGACAAGAAGATGGCTGTGCTTTGGCTGAGATTCCTTACAGAAATCAACGAGCACACTAAGGAAGTGGATAAGGAACTATTATCAGATGATAACGTAGCCAAAGCCGTTAGTCTTGTGGAGGAATCGGCATATAGCGATGCAGAGCTATGGGCTATTGACCGTTACTGGGATTTCGTAAGCAGAGAGCGCACGGCATTGTCGGAGAAATATCTTAAAGGTGAAGCCAAAGGTCGTGAGGAGGGTCGTGCAGAAGGTAGGGCAGAAGGTAGGGTAGAAGGCGTGAAGGAAGGCATAATAAAAACTGCAAAAAACATGAAAGCAGAAGGCTTGCCTACATCTCTTATTATAAGGATGACAGGTCTTTCAGATGAAGAAATAAACGAACTATGATTCTTTAGTTAATATTAAGTTACGTGCAGTAAAAAAATGCCGCTTATGGTTTTGTTCCATAAGCGGCATTTGTTATTTCTTGAAATAGGCTTTTATTAAGCCTCGTTAATAGCCTTGATCTTTGCCTTTACGAGATCCAGATCATCGCGGAGCTTCTGCATCTTGCGGTTCATCTCGTCAATGAGACTGTTACCCTTCTTGCTTGTTGCAGAGAGGAAGGTGAGGTTGTTCTCGTAAGTTTGGAGTTCCTGTTTGAGAGTCTCAAAACGGCGCTGGAGACGCGTACGCTCATCGTTAACGGCATTCTCACCACGCTGAGCGGCATCCTTGAGGTTGCTCTTGAACTTATCAAGACGACGACGGGCACTTGAAGCGTTCAACTTCTTATAGAGTGTGTCGAGAGTGTCGTGATAGTCACGGAATAGAGCATCCTTATCACGGAAAGGTACATGGCCGATAGCGTTATACTCGCTTGTGAGAGCCTCGAAGAACTTGTTGCAAGCACCGAGGAAGTTGTTCCATAGCTCATCGCCAAGTTTCTTTGGAACCATACCGATAGTCTTCCAGTCCTTCTGAAGCTGTATGAGCTTGTCGGAAGTAGCCTTCCAGTCGGTTGAGTCTGCAAGAGCCTGAGCCTGTTCGACGAGAGCCTGTTTCTTAGCGATGTTCTCGCTGAAACGCTCCTTCATCTCCTTGAAGTACAGATTCTTAGCGTTAAAGAAAGCATCACAGGCACTACGGAAACGCTCAAAGATCTTCACGTTCATCTTCTGAGGTGCAAAACCGATAGTTTTCCATTCAGCCTGAAGGGCGATAACCTCCTTGGTATTCTCTTCCCATTCTGAGGAACTCTTTGGTGTGGCATTTGCAATAGCCTCTATCTTCTCGCATAGCTCCTCTTTCTTTGAGAGGTTGACCTCTTCCTGAGAACGGATTGCCTCAAAGTGAGCAGCGTGACGGCGGTTAACCACCGTACTTGCCTGCTTGAAGCGGTTCCAGATCTCATCACGTAGTTCCTTGGCAACAGGGCCAATCTCACGATACTGGCTATGAAGTTCCTGAAGCTGGTGGAATGCACTTATAACATCCTCTTCCTCGGCAAGTCTCTCTGCTGTGTCGCAAAGGGCAGACTTCATTTCGTAGTTCTTTTTGAAGTCATACTCACGAGCCTCGCTGTTGAGCTTGAGGAGATCATAGAACTGTTCAACACAAAGCTGATAGCTCTTCCAGAGGTCGGTAGCGTTCTCAGCAGGAACAGCTTTGATATCCTTCCATTCATTCTGGAGAGTCTTAAACTCCTGATATGCGTTGTTAGCTTCTTCTGGAGAAGTAGCGAGAGTCTTGATACGCTCAATGATCTCCAGTTTACGCTTAAGATTATTCTGTTTTTCTTCTTCCTGCGCAAGGAAAGCTTTTTGGCGTTTTTCACGTACAATAGTCATTTCGGCTTTGAAGATCTGCTCGTCTTCATCTGTTGGCACGACATACTGCATAGGATCTCCGCCCGCTTCAATGTATGCCTTCTGCTGAGCCTCACGCTCTGTGTTGAGAAGGTGATAGAAAGCCACTTTCAAGTGGTCAATCTCCTGTTTGCTTGGGTTTTCTTCCTGTGCAAGTTCCTTTACGCGGTCGAGCACCTCCTGCTTGGTTGCATAGATGCGCTTTTCTTCTTCTTGAGAGTCCATCATTTACTTTTTTAGATTAATGATTCGATGTTCAAATACAAGTTGTAGGTGCATGCTCCAATTTGCAGAGGCACAAATACTTTGCAAATATAGATAAAAAAAATGAAACTGCAAAAATAAATCACTCTTTTTTGCAGTTTCATTCATAATAGTTTCAAAAATAGGGTATATTAATGTCATTTACAACAGTTTCTTGAAGCGTAGGAATGCCCAAGAACCAACTGAAACAATCAATGAAATTGCCAATGCAATAGGGAATCCCCAGATTTTTTCCTCCATTCCGTTTATCAGATTCATTCCGAATAGAGACGATATGAGGGTAGGGAACATGAGGATGATACTCACCGATGTCAGCGTTCGCATCACCGTGTTCATGTTGTTGTTGATGATACCACGATATGTCTCCATCGTAGAGTCAAGAATCTCAGAGTAGATGCGGGCTGTCTCGCGTGCCTGACTCATCTCGATGTTTACGTCCTCGATAAGGTCGGCGTCAAGCTCGTCCACCTGAAGTTTGAATCTCAGTTTCTGGAGCAATGTCTCGTTACCACGGATAGCGGTGAGGAAATATGTCAGAGAGTCCTGAAGGCGTGACAGACTGATAAGCGATGCGTTATCCACATTATGATCCATGTCACGCTTTGCCTTGTCGATGATCAGGTTTATCTGCTTGAGTCGCTTCAGATACCATACGGCACTTGAGAGGAACATACGGAAAATCATATCTACGTAATCCACGAAGCCCTCACCACGACGCTGCTGATAGCTGACGAAATCTATCATCATGTTCGTCTCATAGTAGCATATCGTGATTGTCACATCGCGTTTGTGGATGATACCGAGAGGTACTGTGGTGTAAGGAGTACGTGAACGCACCTCCTTAACGTATGGAATACGGAGGATGATGAGCATCCAACCATCGTCATACTCATAACGTGCTCTCTCGTCCGTATCCGAGATGTCAGACAGAAAGTAATCTGGAATTTCAAAACGCTCTTCCAACATCTTTCTATCTTCTTCGGTAGGACATGTTATCTGCATCCAGCAGTTGGGCTCCCACTCATTTATAGTGTGGAGTCCACCTTTGGTGTTCCAAAAAGTTCTCATATTAGCTGATACACATATTAGTGCTTGTCGCGTGATAGTCGTCCATAAAGTTGTTTTTGTTTAAAAATTAATAGTCGATGTACCGTGGCGCATCATTGAAAAAGTATCATTAAAGGTCATGCAGACCCAATGCCGTTATCTTTTCCGCTGCAAAGATACGAAAAATAATTGCAAACTCAAAATAAATGCAGTTATTTTTGCTCGTTGCATGATTTTTTGCGTTTATAATTAAGTTTAGAGTAAAGGCAAAATCTTGTTGACAAACTCGTCCTCGAAATTTGGGGTGAACACGCCTTTGCCTATATTCTCCTTGATCTCGTCAATAGACCAGAAACGACCTCCTGCAAGTTCAGATTCGCTTGGCTTTACCTCACCATCGTATGTGGTTTTGTGAACATATACAAGTTCCTTTTCACGTTTACCCTCAAACACATACTTGCACAGGAACTCTGGAGCAAAGTCCTCTATTCCAAGTTCTTCACGCACCTCTCTGTGAAGCGCATCCTCTACCTTTTCACCATAATCCACATGACCACCAGTAGCGGTGTCCCATTTGTCAGGCTGAATATCCTTCCACTCTGGGCGATGTTGAAGATACAGTTCACCCTTTGAGTTGAAAACGTGAAGATGCACTACAGGATGCAATATCTTAGTGCCATTATGTGCTTCCCCACGGGAAATGCTTCCGAGCACATTGCCCTCTTCGTCCACTACAGGGAAAAGTTCTTTTTGATTGTCCATAAGGTAAAGGCCTCTCCCCCCAGCTTTACACATACTCCGATGTTATCAACATCGGACTTCCCTCCGTAGGGAGGGAGCTGGAAGGCGGCGGGCCTATCGCCGTTTTTTATGCTATTTTTGTGAATGTTTTTTTGATTGGGCAGGCTCCCTCCCTACGGGGGAGGGCGGGGGGAGAGGCCTTACAGTTCCATAACGTATGTCTTGCTATCCGCAAACATTTCGCTGATTCCTTCAGGCTTCTCCTTAAAGATACCGAAGATGCTGCTACCGCTACCGCTCATGCTCGCGTATGTGGCACCTTTGTCATAGAGAGACTGCTTGATGTCTGCCAGTTCTGGGTGGAGAGAGAAAACCCCCTCCTCAAAATCGTTCACGAGTTCATCCTTCCAAGTTTCGATAGGCTGAAGAACAATGTCGCGACAGCATTTCTTCGGCTTACGAGGCTTGATGTTGGAATATGCTTCCTTTGTTGAAACGGCAACAGGAGGCTTCACAAGAGCCAGCCAGTAGCCTTGCAGATAGTTCTTGCATTCCTTGTCGCTTGCTATCGGCTTCAACTCGTCACCAATACCAGTAGCGTATGCTGGTTCAGCCGTTATGAAGAAAGCACAGTCAGCACCAAGTTTTGCAGCCTGACGCTCCATCTCTCGATTGCCCATATTGAGGTCGCAGTATTCATCCAACAGACGAATCATATATGCAGCATCACTTGAACCTCCACCAAGTCCTGCTTGTGACGGAATGCCCTTATACAGATGGATATGCAAACGAGGCATGTCGTATCTCTCTGCAATTCGACAGAAAGCCTTTGCTACGAGATTATCCTCATCACGACATTCCATAGCCTCTGGACCGTTCATCTTCAGGTCATAGCCACTCTCAAGCGGATATTTATCATCCATAGGAGTTACCTCAAGAGCATCTGTCAGTGGGATAGGGTAGAATACAGTTTCAAGATTATGATAGCCGTCTGGACGCTTCTCAACCACGTTCAGACCAAGATTTATTTTGGCGCAAGGGAAAACGATCATAATTATTTACTATTTGACTATGTACTATCTACTATTTTAAATGCAAAGTTACTAAATTAAATTGACTGTTGAAAACTTTGGCATACATATTTATAAATTAACCTAAAATTTCCTCACATTATCTGTATTGTCGGAAAATTTTCTTATCTTTGCACGTCGGAAAAATTGTACCATTCAAAATAGTACATAGTCAAATTTAAATAGTACATAGTAAATAGTCAAATAGTACATAAATTAGATGCCAGCAACAAAGTCGAATACTCGCTCTAAGCGTCAGCAGAATCAGATTGACACCACACTTGGGCACATGCCTCCTCAGAACATAGAGATAGAGAAGCGTGTGCTTGGTGCACTTATGATAGATGTTGATGCCTTCTCTGTGGTCAGCGAACTCCTTCATCCTGAGACGTTCTACGACCCACGCCACCAGAAGATTTTTAAGGCAATACAGCAGCTCAACGTGCGTGAGTTGCCTGTGGATATTGTTACCGTTATCGAGGAACTGAAACAAGAAGGCACTCACGATGAGGTGGGTGCGCCAGGCTATATTGTAGAACTTTCTGCAGGTACGGTTTCTTCTGCCAACATCGAGTATCATGCCCGTGTGCTTGCCCAGAAATTCGTTGCCCGACAGCTCATCAACTATGCCAGCAACATTGAAGGCAAGGCTTTTGATGAAAGCTCTGACATCGACGAACTTATGCAGGAGGCGGAAGGCTCGCTCTTCGAACTCTCGCAGAAGAATATGCGTCAGGACTATACCCAGATCGCTCCAGTTGTGCTTCAGGCTAAGGATTTGCTCCTCAAGGCTTCGCAGAACGATGGAGGTATGACGGGTGTTCCTACTGGCTACTATAAGCTTGATGAGATAACGTCAGGTTGGCAGGCATCCGACCTTATCATCCTTGCAGGACGTCCTGCCATGGGTAAGACCTCCTACGCTCTCTCGCTTGCCCGCAACATTGCTGTTGACTATGATATACCAGTTGCTTTCTTCTCTCTTGAGATGAACAATGTTCAGCTTGTCAACCGTCTCATATCCAACGTATGTGAGATACCGGGTGGCAAGATTCTGAGCGGTAAGCTTTCTGATGATGAGTGGCAGCGTTTTGATGCACGTATTGATAAACTTTCCAACGCTCCTATCTTTGTTGACGATACCCCAGGACTTTCGGTCTTCGAGTTAAGAACAAAGGCACGCCGATTGGTGCGTGAGAAGGGCGTGAAGATGATAATGATTGACTACCTCCAGCTGATGAATGCCAACGGAATGAACTTCAACAGTCGTCAGGAAGAGGTAAGTATGATTTCTCGTTCACTTAAAGGTCTTGCCAAAGAGCTTGATATTCCTGTTCTTGCCCTCTCACAGCTTTCCCGTGCCGTTGAGCAGCGTCCGGGTACTGACGGTAAGGTGCCACAACTCTCTGACCTCCGTGAATCGGGTGCCATAGAGCAGGATGCCGATATGGTGTTGTTCGTTCACCGTCCTGAGTATTACCACATCTATCAGGACGAGCAGGGCAACGACCTTCACGGTATGGCTCAGATTATCATAGCCAAACACCGTAAGGGTAGTACTGGTACTGTGCTCCTCAACTTCCGTGGTGAGTTCACACGCTTTGCCAATCCAGAGGATGCCGCAAGCTTTGCACCGCCACCGCCAGATGGAGGTGAGTATCGTGGTTCTGCGCTTGATGATCCGTTTGCAGGCACACCAGAGGGCGCACCATTCTAATTAGTAGGTTTGCTTGACAGCAAGTGTTTCTTTACTGATAATTATTGCTAGTAACGTGTTGTGAGCCATGTAAATATATGATGAGCCGAATATGTAATTAGTAGTTGTTAATTCGTAATAGGTAAAGTGCTTGGGTGTTAAAACTGATAGTTCTGCAACTATGCAGTAAAGAGTATAGGGTAACGGATTTTTCTGTTTTGTCTGACAGTTATATGCTAGACAAATTAGATGAATTCTTTTCCTTTTTTGGGGAGGATTGCATGAATAGCTTTATATTCTCTGTATTTCAGGGTAAGTAACATATTTATTTTCTTATTTTATATCTAAAATAATTACATTAAGCTACAATGAAAAAATTATTATCAATGCTCAGCTTTGTGCTGATGCTCGCGTGTGTTGGTTTTGCATTCACTTCGTGTGGTGATGACGACGATGATGAACCTGAAGTATCAAGTTCTATCGTTGGAAAGTGGATGACAGAGAAACAGGCAGGAGCCTATGGTACTATCACCTTCCGAAAGAATGGTACTTTTTCTATGGGTGTTTATGTTCCCGAAGAAATGATGATGAATAGTGAATTTGTCAAGGAGGCATTTGAAAAGACTAAGCCTAAGATTGAAGGTACTTATTCAACAGAAGGTGACAAGATACATATTACCGCTACTAAGTATGTCGTGGGTGAGATGGATCTTACGAAATATTTGAAAGTTCCTACACAGACGGCTACATATTCAGTTAGCAAGGATAAAAAGACACTAAAAATAAATATGAAGGACTATTATTCTGGTGCGAGTGAAACGCAAGTTTATACAAGAATGTAATATTCCCTTCTATCAAAAAGGACAGATGTCAACGTGATGTCTGTCCTTTTTTTGTTGCAATGATATGATTCTGATGAAAACTTTTCGTGTTGTAAAGTGATTGAAAGTCAGAGTTATAAGGATCAAAAGTGTTAGAAATTCTATTGCAACACACCTGAAAAATAATAGCTTTATTTCTTTGTCGGCTCAGAAAAAAGTTTTACCTTTGCACTCATCAAACCAAAAACGATAAAACTTAAAACAAAAATATCTTATTATGACAGAAGTAAAGAATAATTTCAATGTTATTAAAGAGATTCGCTCTATCGAACAGCAGTTGTATGGCAAGGCTATGATGATTGCTGGAATTTCTCTTTTGCTCACCCTTAGTTCGTGCGAAAAAGACGATGATGATATAGATGATCCTGAACCTGTAACAGAAATCGTGGATGAAACTGTTGATCAAATGGCATCTTATCCAGGTGGAATTCCTGCTTTGATGGATTTTCTTAACGAAAACATTAAATATCCAGAACAAGCTGAGCGAGAAGGTATCGAGGGTAGGGTAGTTGCAGGATTCATTGTTGAAAGGGATGGTTCTGTTTCTAATATTGAAATTTTGAAGTCTGTTCATCCGTTACTTGATGCAGAAGTTATTCGTGTTCTATCCCTTATGCCAAATTGGATTCCCGGAAGGCAAAATGGCCAGCTTGTAAGAGTAAAATATAGTTTACCCATCACTTTCCGCTTAATGTCTGATGACGAATCTTCCAATGCAAAAATACAATAACTATGGCAAAAGGAAAGAAAACTTGCAAAATTCTCAAGGAGATTCGCCGTCAGATAGCAGAAGCGAATGATATAGAGTATGCCGTTGAGGAATGTCAGTATAAGGGCGATTGTCTCGGTACTTGCCCGAAGTGCGAGGCAGAGGTCCGCTATCTCGAACTGCAGTTGCACCAACGCCAGTTGCTTGGCAAGGCTGTCGTTTTGGCTGGGGTATCAGTCGGAATGTTCACGCTGAGTAGTTGTGATTCCAAGGATAAGACTCGGGAAATTGAGCTTGCAGCCCTTAAGGAGATAAAAAAAGAAGCCAAAGTAGAGCGTACCCCCTACAATTCTACTACTGGTATGGTTGATTCTGAAGATTCTTACGTAGGAGGGAAAAGTCGTGTGAAATTTACTCCACCCGTTATTAAAAAAGATGCAGAGGTGCTTCCTGAGACTACTCCAAAGCAAAATCTTTCTAAGAAAGAAAACGTTAACGAAGCAGAAAATGATAGCTGTAATAATTATAAACCAGATGAGAATGGAGTTTATGATTCTGTAGAAGAAATGCCTACATACCCTGGTGGAATGGCCGCTTTTATGGCATTTGTACAAAAGAATTTCAAATATCCTAAGGGGGTTGAACAAGAGGGCATTCAAAGTCGTATTATTTGTACTATGATTATCAATGAGGATGGAGCAATATCTGATGTCAAAGTTGTTAAGCCTGTTCATCCATTGGTTGATACTGAATTTGTTCGTGTCATAGAAGCTATGCCAAAATGGAATCCTGGCAAACATAAAGGTAAAGCGGTAAAAGTGAAATACACTATACCGATGACTATGTGTCTGCGTAATTAAAACAGTTATGGCAAATTCTGAACTCATAGGCAAAATGATAGGCATTTCCCGTCATCGCTTGGCGATTGATGGTGAGGGCGTTACAACACTTGTGGCATTCCACGGATGTCCCTTGCGCTGTAAGTATTGTCTCAATCCGCATAGCCTCTCAAAAGATACGCAATGTATTGAGCGAAGCGTAGAGGAACTTATTGACGAGGTTCGTATTGACCAACTCTATTTCCTTGCCACAGGTGGAGGTATAACCTTTGGTGGTGGAGAGCCATTACTTAATAGCGCATATATCAAGGAGTTTTGTCAGCAATGCCCAAAGGAATGGCGTATATCAATAGAGTCGAGCCTCAATGTGCCGCGTAAGAATGTGGAAGATGTTCTGCCATTCGTCAAGGAATGGATTATTGATATCAAGGATATTAATCCCGAAATATATAAGGCATATTCTGGAATCAGCAACGAGCGTGTTATTGACAATCTCAAATGGATAGCCTCAGAGCATCCTGAGATGCTATCAAGTATCACTATCCGAATACCACATATTCCCAACTATAATACCGATGACGATAGAAACAAAAGCCAAGCGTTACTCGAAACGCTTGGCTACACCAAATTTGACCGTTTTGAATATATGATAAGGTGAGTTTTCTGAATTCACCTTATTTTATTTTCAGATGCGTAACACCCTTAGGCAGATATGCTGGCTGTTCACGCTCTGTAATCTGGCTCGTGAAGTTGGCAATCTTTACTTGTTCCTTAGTGGTATTACCGCCTTGGTTATGCTTTAGAGCCAGACCTTCAGGCAGGATGTTATCACCTACGATAGTATAGTGGTTTGTCCTGCAACGCTTGGCAGCCTTCATGTCAGCCCTGTTTGTGTCGTATGTAATCATTCCTGCCTCAACATTCGACTTTATGAGATTATTGATAGGCACATTCATGTTAAACTTAAGGAATGCAGGAATTTCAAGCTCACACTTTGAACGAAGGGTTGGGATGTCCTCTTGGAATGCCCAGTCGTAGATGAATGATGCCCTTGGGCTTCTGATCTTATAGCTGTACTCAACGATGCTACCTGGCTGAACATCAGGCACTACCACGTGGAGCACAACGTAGTTGTCATCTACTCGGTCTTTCTTGAAATCGGCAGTATTGATTTTCTTTTTCTCTACCTTTCCTTTCTCGTTCTTGGTGAAGACCATGACCTTCAGGTCTGTCATTTCATCAAAGTTATTATTGTTCTTTGCCAGATCTCCATCGCAGAACGTAATATCAATATTGGCATGTTTTGCACCCTCTGGCTTCAGAATCTTAGTGCGGAGTTTTGTCTCATAGTTCACAATGATACCGCTTTCATCAATTCTGTTGTTGCCGAGAAACTGCATGTTATCCGTATTCAGTTCTGTTACATTCTCCGTCATAGAACCAAACTGGTCAGTGAGCTCGTATGACACCTTCATTGTCTTGCATAGAATGATAGCGTCAGCATCTGTGGCATCGCCCCAGCCAACATACTCCCATTCTAAGTTTGAAGGCTTACCGAATTTCTCGTTTGGCAATTGAGCATTAGCCAAGCTTCCGCAAGCAAAGAATGCTACGAGTAAGAATAATTTACGAAAAGATAGATTCATGTTATTTTAGTTTTTGATATTTTACACCTATTGGAGTATTCAAGTTTTGCAAGCTCAATTTTTTAGGTTATAAGGTTTTAAGGTTATTGGTTATAAGGTCTGTATCGTTTATGAGAAGGTCTGACCACCCCCCATAAAACCTATAAACCTGAAAACCTCAACTTGAGCTATAAACTTCTGTAGATTAACTACACGTAATCGTTTATTTTGGTGCAAAGGTACAAATAAATCCTTATCTTTCCAAAGATTTTTACAAGAAAATGCAAATCTTTGCTTTTTGTGATTGCGAGAATAGGATTTCACCGCACTTTATGGTGCAAAACTTTTATTCTTTTGTTTAAGAACATTAATTGAAGCATAAATGAAGACATTGATTTTGAAATTAATACCGTATTAATTTACTGATGCTTTTCTTGCTGATCCCTTTGTGGAAGTGAGATTTCCGTTTTTTTTTTTAGAATTAAACGCCAAACATATACACATACCTGAAAAAGAGGGTGTAACAGGCAGAGTATCAGGTACTTTAGGGGCGTGTATATGTTAGGCAAACATATACACGACATATACACATCATATACACATTAGCTGCACAAAACTCCAGTCTTGTGCAAATTCTTGCTTATTTCATCAAAAGAATGAGTGTGACGACCCGTGTATATGTTGTGTATATGTTAAGCAAACATATACACGCTTATAACTGATTGATTGTCAGTGTAATTATAGACAATTTCCCTGAGTGTGTATATGTTTAGCGTTAAATTCTAAAAAAAAATCGCATTTGGTCGGTTCGTCCATAGTTGTACCTCCGTTTCAGGTCCGTTATAGATCCGTTGCAAAACCGTTGCAAGTCCCATTCCAAATAAGAGCTAAATAAGAGTAACATAAGACTTACATAAGACTTGGAAGTTACTTAAAATTCGAATGAAACGAGTATAATTAGTTGTGAGGTGGATTTCATAGTATTACTGTCCGCTAAAAATATTGTCAAGAATTAGAGATTTTGAGAATTTCTTTTTTTGAATTAATGAGAATTAGAGAAATGTCGCTTACGCTCCAGACTCTCATTCTCAAATTCTTGATAAAAACAGGGCTTGTCCATCATAAATCTTTTGATATTATGCAAGATATAGTTGTTTAGCGGACAGTAATAATTTCATAGCTAATATTTATAGTAAAAGGCAGATACCTGAATGATACCTGCCTTTACTATTTTGGTTAATTGCATTTGGTTCTTTGACTTATGCGAGAGCAATGCCGCCTTCTGCGCTTGTTACCTTACCCTCCTTGAAAAGCCAACCGAGACCGAGATATGCCTCTTCTGCGGTAATCTTTGCTGTCTTGGCAATCTCTGCTACCGAGAGAGCCTTTTCTGACTTTGCAAGTGCCTGATAAACGTCACCAGCCTTGAAACCTACATTCACTTCATTGATTGTAAATTCTGCTGCCTTAGGGGTTGCAGCCTTCTTTGTTGTCTTTGGCGCTGCAGCAGTCTTTGTAGATGCTTTTGTTGTCTTCTTTTCTGCCATAGTTTCGAAAATTTGTTATCTGACGAAGTCAGTGTTAATAATAAGTGTCTAACTAATACATCTGCAAAATTACTCAAATTTTCCAATTGCTATTGGTTAAACTGCGCAAATTGTTGTAAATCCGACATTTATTTGATATTAGTCAATGCAAATGTGCACGCAAACAATCAAATTACTTACAATTTCACCTTCTTCTTAACATAGGCACTTTCGTTACTCATTCTATCGAGAACTGTCACCACGTAGGTGTATCTCGTCTTGCCGTTGCGGTATGGCAGTCGATAGTAAGGTGACTTGGTTAT
This sequence comes from uncultured Bacteroidales bacterium, assembly GCA_902801425.1. Lineage (GTDB taxonomy): Bacteria > Bacteroidota > Bacteroidia > Bacteroidales > Bacteroidaceae > Prevotella. The sequence goes on from CADCIQ010000044.1 coordinate 15,809, forward strand.
GGCTACTATGTGGCTTGGGTCTTCGATGTTTATCTGCTCGTCTCTGCCAAAGCGATATACCACATATTTATATGCTGCATCTCTCCAGTTGCTGGTTTCCGGACCTTCCCATACGAGTATATAACCGTCTTCCGTCCATATAGGAGCAAGGTTGTGAACCCTGGCAGGTGCCTTAGCGTCGATGAATGGCATTCGTGGTTGTAGGGCAGGGTAGCGCCAGTAGTTTTTTTCGAGCATTGTGCCATAGTTGCCCACGTTGTCAACAGAAGCCTTGGCATACCAAAGTACGGTGCCGTGCACGTTTCGCATCTGATTGTGAAGGCGGTATTTAGCCTCCATCTGGTGCTTGCTTCCGTCTCTTGGATCTGCAAACCGCACGGTTCGTTCAATGTCCTCTCCAACGTAAAGAGGACGACCAGCGCAGTATTTATTCCACCATTGTATGAGTGTCTGGTAATCGGCGGTAGGATGACCTATCTGCCAATATATCTGTGGCACGCAATAGTCTATCCAGCCATTGTTCACCCAAAGCATTACATCGGCATAGAGGTCGTCATAGTTCTGCAATCCTGCCGTCTCAGAACCGTTGTAAGGGTCAGTCCTCTTGTTACGGTAGATTCCGAAAGGTGATACACCGAACTTCACCCACGGCTTGATGCTGTGTATTGTTTCGCTGAGCTGCTTGATGAACTGGTTTACGTTGAACCTGCGCCAGTCACCCTTGTTCGCTATGCCGTTGTTGTTGGTTGCGAAGTCTCTGTCATCGGGAATAACCTGTCCTTCTACTGGGTAAGGATAGAAGTAGTCGTCGATATGAAATCCGTCAATGTCATAGCGGCGCACAATGTCGGCTGCTACGGCACAGATATAGTCGCGATTCCACTGATGTGCAGGGTTGAGAATGAGGAGATTGTCGTAGGCGAATGCTGCACCAGGGTTGCGTTTTGCCACATGAGTATTGGCAAGTACGGCGGTGGTCTTTGTCTTTGCACGGAAAGGGTTTATCCACGCATGTAGTTCCATACCGCGCCTATGACACTCTGTTATCATCCATTGCAGTGGATCCCAGTAGGGGTGTGGTGCTCGTCCCTGCACTCCTGTAAGGAAACGGCTCCAAGGCTCGTAAGGGCTTGGATAGAGTGCATCGCACTCGGCACGCACCTGGAAGATTATTGCATTAACACCTTGTCTCTGCAAGGTGTTGAGCTGATAGGTGAGTGTCTGTTGCATCTTAGCTGTACTCATGCCCTGAAATTGTCCGTTGACGCATTGTATCCATGCTCCGCGGAATTCGCGCTTATGTTGTGCAACGGCATTAAGAGCCAGTGCGCATAGGGTAAGGATTAGCAGCAGAAGTTTTTTGGCCTCTCCCCCCGCCCTCCCCCGTAGGGAGGGAGCCGGTATGCTAAAGGCTATACTGTTATTCATTATCAATTAAATATCTATTATAATTTTATTAACTATTATTTTGCCGTTCTCCGGCTCCCTCCCTACGGGGGAGGGCGGGGGGAGAGGCCACCTTACACGTTCTTCTTCAAATATATATGGTTGGTGATGCAGCGTGGAAGGTTCTCTTCGTAGTGTGTCACCATGATGAGAGTCTTGTTCTTGCGAGCGCAGAAAGTGTCGATTATTTCCTTTACCATCTCGCCACGCTTCTTGTCAAGACCGTGAAGTGGCTCGTCGAGGATGAGAAGCTCTGGATCCTTGACGAAGGCACGGGCAAGGAGAATCATACGTTGCTCTCCGCTTGATAGTTTTAGGAATGTCTTTTCTGCAAGATCCTCAATACCGAATATCTTCATCCATGTGCGGCAAATCTCGTAATCCTTTTCTGAAGGTTTTACATAGAGACCTACGGAATCTTTCAGACCACTTGCAACTATGCGGATAGCAGGCATATCACGGTTGTATGCTCGGTGCATCTCTGGTGACACATAGCCTATGTGCTTCTTGATGTCCCAGATGGTCTCGCCTGAACCGCGCTTATGGTCAAAGAGCACAATGTCACACGCATACGATTGCGGATTGTCGGCACATACGAGAGAGAGGAGAGTTGACTTTCCTGCACCGTTCTGTCCTTTGAGTGCCCAACGCTGACCGTTCATTACAGTCCAGTTGAGGTCTTTGAGAATAGTGCGTTTGCCGTAGCGTATGCACACGTTATTCATACGCACAACCTCAGAGGTGTGGTATTCGTTGTCGTTGTAAGGGAGGTTTAGGATAATATCTTTCAGCTCCTGTGCGAGTGGTTCTGCCTTACTCTTTTCACTATCAACTTTACTCTTTCCCTCAAGATACTCCTGTCGTGTGAGCTTTGGCTTTACAACCATATCCTTCACCTCAACAACATGGGTGATGAAATGAGGAATATCCTCATCCTTGGCAAGAACGAGAATGATCTGAAGGGCACGCTCCTTTGAAATCTGCTCAAGTAGTTCACGAAGCTGCTGGCGAGTCTCTTTGTCAAGACCAATGAACGGATTATCCATTATCAGTACTCGTGGATCGCCCATGAGAGTCTTTGCAAGCTGGAACTTACGCAACTCACCTGATGAGAGGAGGATGATGTATTTGTCGAGAAGGTATCTGAGGTTGAAGATGTCATACAGATGTTCCTTCATCGCACGGCGTTCCTCTGTGTCAGGACCAGTGATGTTGTATGTGTCTTCGAGAAGTTTCTCCACGGTAGGAGTATTCTCGTCAATGTCATGCTGATTCCAACGCTGCTGAAGGTAGTAGTTGCGGTCGCTATCACCTCCGTAGCTGTCGCGGAAAGTGATGTATTTGATATTATCAGAAGCCAGACGACTTGTCTTGGGCGAGAAATCGTATTCCACATCCTTCATGAGAAGAGGATGCGCACTTGTTATGATGTCAACGAACATTGACTTGCCAGAGGCGTTGCCACCTACTATGGCTATGTGCTCTCCGTCGAGGAGAGAGAAATCTACAGGCTGAGCCATACGCCACGCAGGCATACGGGTTACACCCTGATTTATTGAGATGATCATCTATGTTAAATTTTCGGCCTCTCCCCCCGCCCTCCCCCGTAGGGAGGGAGCCGGAGCGCGAAAGGCTGTTTGTTATTATTGATTATGCCTCAAATCCTAATGTAAGCAATCCCCCATTGCCTTCCGGCTCCCTCCCTACGGGGGAGGGCGGGGGGAGAGGCCGCTCTTCTATTTTTTCTTACTTGCTTGCATCGCTGCAAGTAATTGCTCCTGAGGTGACAGCTTGCGCTTGCCTGTAGGAGATGAGTTGTTATCTGAAGTTTTTATGCCACTGGCCTTACTTTTGTTCTTGACGACGAAGTCCTTCCAACTGGAGTAGTGAACACCTGTCTCAGGACGGTTCATTTGCATGAAGTGGCAGTAGGCAGCACCAAGGGCATCAGTAGCATCCATGAACTTCGGCATTTCTTCCTTGTCGAGCTTTAGGATGCGTTGAAGCATTCCTGCTACCTGTTCCTTACTTGCCGTACCTGTTCCCGTGATTGCCATCTTAATCTTCATAGGTGCATATTCGTGGATAGGTACACCGTGATGTATTGCTGCTGCTATGGCTATACCCTGCGCTCTGCCGAGTTTCAGCATTGACTGCACGTTCTTTCCGAAGAAAGGAGCCTCGATAGCCATTTCGTCGGGGAGGTATGAGTCTATTATGCCTGTGACACGCTCGAAGATGTGACCGAGGCGCAGATAAGGATCGTCTTGCTTGCGCATATCAATAACGCCCATAGCCACCATCTCGGCTTTCTGACCTATTGCCTTGATAATGCCATAGCCCATTACGTTTGTGCCTGGGTCAATGCCGAGTATTATCTTTTCGCCCTTTGCCTTGTTCATTTATCTGTCGAGGTATGGGTTGCTTGCGAGTTCGTAGCCGATTGTCGTTTCTGGACCGTGCCCCGGATACACTTTCACATCGTCAGGCAACTGTGTCACCATGCGCAATGACTGTATGATCTGGAACATACTGCCACCGGGGAAGTCTGTCCTGCCTATTGAGCCTTTGAAGAGAGTGTCGCCAGAGAATGCAACCTTCTCTTTCTCATTGTAATAGAACACGCCACCGCGAGTATGCCCCGGAGTCTCTATTACGCGGAACTCCTGATTGCCGAAGCGCACAATGTCATTATCCTTCACGAAACCGCCTATTTCCGGCATCGTGAAATCAATATCAGCCTGCATGAACATACGCATCTGCTTTCCGAAACCATTGTAAAGCTCTTCATCCTTTTGTGAGAGAACTGGTTTGATGGCATAACGGTCGCAGATGGCGCGAACGCCGTGTATATGGTCGAAATGTGCGTGTGTAAGGGCGCATACCACTGGCTTGAGGTTATTCTCAAGTATATAGTTTGTAATGGCCTGAATCTCCTGTGGGTAGAAAGCACCACAGTCAACGATCATACATTCCTTTGTATCATCGCTGACCACATAGCAATTCTCCTGAAGAGGATTGACCTCGAATTTCTTTATTGTCATAAGTCGTCTTCTAAATTGGCAAATACACCAAATGTTTCTCCTTAAACCATTCCTCTGTGAAGAAAGAGGTGAGGTCTGTCTGTTCTACAATGTTGCGGAAAGAGTGTACCTCGCCTTGGAGATTACCACCCTTTAGGCAGAAGATGCCGTTTGGCATAGCGTTACGCTGTTCCTTGCTTACGTTCTTTTTGACAATCTTTACCATATCTGGCAAAGGCATAACGGCACGTGAGACAATGAAGTCGAACTTACCTTTCTCGTCCTCCCCACGTAGATGCTCTGCCTTAAGGTTCTTTAGGCCGATAGCCGTTGCAACCTCCTGACAAACACGAATCTTCTTGCCTGTACCGTCAATGAGCTTGAACTCGCATTCTGGGAACATGATAGCCAGAGGAATGCCCGGGAAACCACCGCCACATCCAAAATCCATTATCTTTGTGCCAGCCTTGAAGTGAAGTGCCTTAGCTATGGCAAGTGAATGGAGCACATGATGCTCATACAGGTTATCAATGTCCTTGCGAGAGATTACGTTTATCTTCGCATTCCAGTCACGATACAGCTCGTCGAGCTTGGCATACTGTGCCTTCTGCTCGTCGGTCAGATTCGGGAAATATTTGTATATTATATCTACCATATTTAAAAAGGTGGCCTCTCCCCCCGCCCTCCCCCGTAGGGAGGGAGCCGGAGTGCGAAAGGCTGTTTGTTTTTATTTATTAAGCCTCAAGTCATTATATATGTTGAACTCCCATTGCCTTCCGGCTCCCTCCCTACGGGGGAGGGCGGGGGGAGAGGCCGCTTACTTATATTTCACCTTTGCCACTATCACCCTTATATTCTGGTCCTTAGTGTCGTTGGCTATCTTTGCAATGTGCCAGTCATCAGGGAAGAAGATGAAGAATTCGTTAGGAGTGGAGTCATAGAAACGAGCCTTCGACTTATCGTAGTCATAACGGATAACATCGGGTTTCCATTGCCCTTTTGTTGTGCAAGAGAAGTGATCCAGATGCCCGAAACGCTCAATGCCCTTCACCACAATCATGAAGTCGCAGTTATGGTGGTGTGACTCTGTCTTGCGCTTCTCTAAGGGCTCGTTCTTTGAGTCCTCCACGCTAATCGTAATTTCGGTGCCCTCCAGTTTCATCTTTCCCTTAGGAACGGTGAGGAGGTCAGTTTCCTGCAACCATTTGAAGAGCTTGTCCCATTCTTCCTTGTTCTTCTGATACTGAAGGTAGAAGTCGGTAGCGTTCACGCTTGCGTGTGGCTTAGCCTTCGTAAAGACGCCGCCCCACGCCTGTGTCTCAGCTTTCCATTTCTCTGCTTTCTCAACGAGTGCCTTATCGTTGAAATACTTGGTGTAATAGCAATCAGATTGTGCCGTTGCTGCCACGGAAAGCATTATGCCTGCAAGAATTGATAACATTCGTTTCACCATATTTATTTACTATTTTCGAATTTACTATTTACTATTTTGAATATTTACTATTTACCATTCTGTTTACCTGTTGGTTGACGAAAATAGTACATAGTAAATATCTAAATAGTAGATAATCTTGCAATTAGCGAGTTGTAGTCAATGCCTTTATAATTCGGTATCACGATGTCGCAGTATTCCTTTATTGCCTCTTCTGAGTTTGAGGTAGAAAGTCCTACTACGATAGCACCAGAGGCACGACCTGACTTTAGTCCGTTGAAGCTATCCTCAAACACGAGGCATTGCTCTGGCTTTGCTCTGAATCGCTGTGCACCCTTGATGTAGCAGTCTGGATGCGGCTTGCTGAACTCGAAATCCTCTGACATCAGAATTGCGTCAAACAGTTCTGTAAGCTCTGGGCGCTTCTTCATCACGCTATCCATCTTTTGCTTGTTTGATGAAGTCACTACGGCAGTCTTGAGACCATTGCGACGGCAATCCTTCACGAAATCCTCAAAGCCCTCAACGAAAGGGTAGTCCATGTTGCGCTCGAACTCATCAAGTCCCTTGACGATATTATCATATTCCTCTGGAACGTGTGGCAGGAAATCCTCAAAGATTCTGTTAAGCGTAGAGCCTTTTATCGTGTATTCCAATCCCGGAACATCTGGGCGGAACTTCCTCATCACTCCACCCCAGAATACCGTGTATTGCGGTTCTGTGTCGAAGACTACACCGTCGAGGTCGAAGAGGGCAGCCCTGGCGGCCTGCCCCCCAATGGGGAGTTTTTTAGATAGTATTTCTTGTTGTGTGGACATCAAATTTATTTACTATTTAGCTATGTACTATTTACTATTTATTTACTATTCTTTTTTATTTACTATTTACCATTCGGCTATTGGTTGATGAAAATAGTACATCTTCCAAATAGTACATAAATAGTAAATTGTAAATTGTCAAATAGTAAATTTTGCCGGAGAGGCCGATTATTTCTTCTCCTTTATATACCCATGCCTATATGCATAGAGCAGTTTTGTGAGGTCGTCAATCTGCTGCTGAAGCTCACGACCGCGGTCAGTATCGCCTACGCGCATACGGTGACCTGCTGATTCTACAATCTGCTTTGTTGACTTGATGTCTGTGCCTCGTTCCACAGCATCCTTACTGCTCGTGAATGGCTCATGCTGAACAAGCTCGAAACCGCGACTGTGATAAACGAGCGTGTAGCCTGCAATGCCTGTCTCTTTGTGGTAAGGCTCTGCAAATCCACCGTCAATGACCATAAGTCTGCCACCTGCCTTTATCGGACTTTCGCCCTTTGCAACGTGCACAGGAACATGACCGTTTATGATGTGACGGTTCTCTCCTGTTACTCCGAAAGCATCCATTATGCCGTCAACAGCCTTCTCGTCATTACGCAGACGGAAGAAGTTGCCTTTCTCCTCAATGTGCGTCTCTTTCTCGCGTATGAAATAACGCTCAAAAGTAGCCATCTTCGACTTGTCGAAAAGCGGAGAGTTCTTTCCGCACCACAGATAGAGGAAGTAATCCTTTGCGTATTGCCTTTCTTCCTTCGGAGTGTCATTCTGGAAAGCTGAGCGAATAAGCAAACCTGTCTGACGCAGCAGTTCCTTGCCTGAATATTTCTTACCCGGACGAATCTCCACCTCCTTCAATGAGCCGTCCTCGTTGAGTGGCACGGATGCGTGGAACAGGAGATTGCTGTTGACAATAGCGTACATACATCCGTGTGAGAGGATTGTATTCATGTGGCGCTGAAGCTTCTCCGAAACGCGGAATGAGTGGTGCAGACGCTTCATTATAGTCTTTTCCTCCTCGGTGAATGCAAGTGGGTTGGCAGGATCCACAGTAGGTAAGTGCGTGTCTGTCAGTTTGTATTCCTTGCCGTCAAGGGTTATTGTGCCCTTGGCATAGTCAATGTTACTGAGCAGACATCTGTCCTGCATCTGCCATTCTGGGTTGCGCATGAAAATCTGTGCCTCTGCCTTGAATTGAAGAATGGCAATAGCCTTGTGCATCATTGCCATAAGTCGGAGTGTCTTCTCGTCAAAGCGCTTGCTGTTCTCTGAGTTGAGAATTGGCTTGAAAATCTCGCAAGGATCATCGTTGTAATTCTCCATTGCGTAGGCAGCCAGAGGCATGAGGTTTATGCCGTAGCCGTCCTCAAGCGTGGTGAGGTTAGCATATCTCAGCGAGAGGCGAATCACGTTGCAGATACAAGCATCATTTCCGGCAGAAGCTCCCATCCACAGAATGTCGTGGTTGCCCCATTGAATGTCCCACGAATGATACTGCGAGAGATAATCCATTATGATGTGCGCACCAGGACCGCGGTCATACACGTCACCGAGGATGTGCAACTGGTCGATTGCCAGACGCTGAATCACCTTTGCCGTAGCAATGATGAAGTCATCGGCGCGTCCTGTGGTGATGATAGTGTCGATAATGCCATTCACGTATGCTATCTTCGCTCCGTCTGAGTGATGCTCATAGAGCAACTCCTGAAGAATGTATGAGAACTCCTTTGGCAGAGCCTTTGACACCTTTGAACGAGTGTATTTTGAAGAAACCTCACGAAGCACTCGCACGAGCTGGTGCATGGTGATGTGGTACCAGTCGTCAATGTCCTGCTCCTGAGCCTTGACGAGTTGCAGTTTCTGTTCAGGATAATATATGAGCGTGCAAAGCTCCTTGATCTCGCTTTCGCGCAGGGTGTTGCCGAAGAGTTCCGTCACCTTACGCTTTATGTTACCAGAGGCATTCTTGATGATGTGCAAAAAAGCCTCATGCTCACCGTGAATGTCAGCGAGGAAATGCTCCGTACCCTTTGGCAGATTGAGGATAGCGGAGAGGTTTATTATCTCTGTAGCAGCATCTGCTATTGTCGGGAATGTTGTCGCCAGCAATTGCAGATAGTGCATATCCTTTTCTATTTCGTGTGTCTCGTTCATTGTGTTTCTGTTTTGCGGATGCAAAAATACAAAAAAAAACGGAGAAAAGCGAAGAAATACCTGAAAAAATGGGGTGGGAGATAAAAGAAAAACTCCTCGCCTGCATAAGTTGGCGAGGAGCATGTTTTCTATTCTGTTAATATATGCTTTATAAATAAAAATACTGGTGGAAGATCTATTCAGCCTGACCATTCAGATTGTATTTCTTACCGTTCCTTACAATTACGATCTTGCCGTTCACAAGATACTTCCCGTCCCTGTTTTCGTCATTTGTCGTTACATAAGTAACACATGTTGTTTCAAACTGTTCGTATGCCTCTTCTGCCTCAACTAGAACGCTGAGGTTCTTCACAAAAGCCTGTAGTTCCTTTGGCAAGGCATCGTATGCAGAGCGAGCAGCGGCAATAAGAGCCTTGCAATCTTCTGTGTTTTCTACCTTTCCGATAGCGGCAATCATATCATAAACGGCTATTATCTCTGCTGGTTGATTTGCATCGTCAACTATCGTGAATAATCTCCAGAAGTTTTCTTCATCCCAGTATGCAACCTTAGTGCCAGGAAGCACATGAAGCGTGCCATTATGTGTCCAGAAAGTATCTTCGTTTATTTTCTGTGGAGTCTCTGCAAGGTTGACTATTGACATTGCCGAAGTGCTATTCTACCTAAAGAAAGCTTTGTCTCCAATGCTTGCCACAGAACCTGGTATTGTGATAGAAGTGAGGTTGTTGCAGTATGCAAATGCCTCATTTCCAATGTTTGTCACAGAATTTGGAATTGTGATGGAGATGACGTCTGAGCAATAGAATGCCTTATCTGCTATACTCGTAACTGTATTTGGGATAATGGTATTCTTGCAGCTTGTGATTATGGTGTTTGTTGCCGTTTCAATAATTGCGTTGCAGTTGTCACGACTATCATATTTAGCGTTTCCTGATTCAACTTCAATGGATGTGAGGTTGATGCAGCCACCGAACAGATTAGTGCCTATATTTGATACAGACTTCGGGATTGTTATTGAAGTTAGTTTCTCGCAGCCAGCAAATGCTTCAGAACCGATTGACAAAACATAATCAGGTATGGTGACAGAGGTTAGGCTGCTGCAATTATAGAAAGCACTATTGTCAATCATCGTCACAGAGCTTGGTATGGTGATGGAAGTGAGTCCTGTGCAATCTTTGAATGTCTCATCTGCAATCTTCGTCAAGGTATTTGGGATAGTGACAGAGGTGAGGTAATCGCAATGTTCAAATGCACGAGACTCAATCTGAGTCACGGAATTTGGGATTTCTACACAGCGAAGGGAACAGGAATAGAAAGCTCCGTAGCCAATTCTCGTAACGGAATTAGGTATCGTGATTGATGTGATTCCACAATTGGAGAATGCGAAATTCTCAATACTTGTCAGGGAATTTGACAAGGTGACAGAGTTAAGGTTGTAACAGTTGTCAAAAGCATATTGCTCAATATTCGTCACAGAGTTAGGTATTGTGACCGATTCTAAGCTTGAGCAATCTTTGAAGGCATTATATCCAATACTTGTCACGCTATATGTATCTCCGTCGTAAAACACCGACGAAGGAATTATGAGTTTTTCAAGACACAATTCTGTTGAGACGAGTTCCGCCTCTTTGGTCGCGCTATTGAGATTATAGCACAATCCGCCGATTTCTGTTTGTGCGTAGCTTGTTACTGACATTGTCAGAGTCAGCGTAAGCAATAAGGATTCCTTTAATTTGTTCATTGATGTAGGGTTATATTGTTAAATATACCGTTCTGCTGATATTCTATTCTTTGTTGCAAAGGTAATCAATATCTGTGAAATAGTCAAAAAAATTTATTTTTTTTCACTTAAATACATTTCTGTGTTACTGGAGTTTCGCAAGTTGATGAATAATCATACAATTCAGAAAAATCTGTTTTCTTTATTTTTTTAGTATAATTGCACATAAGTCCCGCGAGTTCTTACATTCGTATATTGTTGAAAATCATGAGGTTTTGATAATATACAAGATATTTGACGGAATTCTCATCATCCACGTTTGGGGCAGTGTGTTGTCATTAATGTAATGATGTCATTAATGTCATTAAGAACTTTTCTGTTTGCAAAGATGGGGCTTTCCCCACACTTCTTAAATGCTTAATTACATTCGTGACATCATGACATTTGACATTCATGCCCCTCCTCGAAAAAAATCAAAAATTTTTTGCAATCACTCCTCCCGATTTTCTTTGATGTGTTTAAGATTTTTTTAGACTTGCACAAGTTTTCGCAGCCCCTCAGACAATCTATGAAGATTTTGCAGAGGCAAGTCAAAAATATACTGTCGGCATAGAAGAATATGTGGGCTGAAATTTTAGCCCACATATTGCACTCATGGTGTTACTTGTGACCTAATGTGTTGCAGCGTTGCAGTGTTGCAGTTAAAAACAGACTATATGAAAGTTAAAAATAAACTCTATATTTATATATAAATTTAGAAGTGTTTTTAGGGTTTTGGAAATGCTTTTCGAGAACTGCAACACTGCAACGCTGCAACAAAATGCGTCAATTTGATTAGGAAAACACAAATCACAAAAAAAACTTGCAAACATTCGTGAACCGCAATGGGAATGTTGTAACTTTGCACTCGGAAAAATAAATGAAAAATGAAAAGTGAAAAATTAAAAATACAAGATACACTTTTCTGGTAATAGCCATACCCGAAAATACTAATCTGTATTTTTTCATTGTTCACTTTTCATTTAAGCAGTACCGTTCTACCTCCGTTGTAAAGCCGTTGTAAGTCCGTTCCCTGCATTGGAGGTTTATGTGACTGAGAAAAAAATTTGACCGACTCTTTTTAATGTTACTTCCTCGGCAAGATCGGCATGTAACCCAGCTCAAGACCGAATGCCTCCTGCATCTGGTAGAGAATGCGTGCGGTGAACTTGCTGATACCTTTCTTCTTGATTTGCTCCGCGAAGTTGTCCTCGTCATAATCGTGGAATCGCAATGTCTGGAAAATGTCGCAGAGAGTGCGGTAGGTGGTGGCACCAGTAGGGGTGCGCCCAATCTCAATCTTCGCCCCGGGAATGACGCAGGAAATGATTTCGTAGAGCTTCTGATAGCTGTTGATTTCCTTGTTGTGCTTCTGCTTGACCTTGAATCGTGCCATTGCGGGCACATCGGGACAAGGTGGCATCTCTACACCGAATATGGTTGCACCCTTGGTTAGGAGTTCGGTGATGTTGTTGTCGAAGGCATAGATATAGATGCGACGGAAGGAAAGTCCTTCGGTGCTCACTTCCTTTTTCTCCAGACTGCCGGCAGGCCATAGGGCGGTCTTCACGCAGAGGTTGATGAACGATAGTTCTTCCTTCGTGATGCGATCCATGTAGTTAGTGTCCAATATACGGCGGTATATTGACATGATGAGCTCAGAGGTCTCATCATCACTTGTGAGCTGGAGCGAAGGGTGGGGAATGGTAACAATTCGCTTCTTCCAGCCCAGCTGCTTGACCTGCTGCGCATCCTTATCGCTAATGGCAACTATGGCGCTACAGTTGCGCACCATTTGGAATTGATAGCCGATGATACGAGGGAGTTTGTGCTTGAAGAATGCGAGTTCCATTACCTCTGGTGCAAGTCCTCCATGCACGGAGACAACGGTGTAGAATCCATGTGAGCGTGCCGTGTGCTCAATGAGTGCAGCAGTGGAATCCCATGCTGCATGTACGTGGATGATGTCTGGTTGCAGTTCTTTCAGCTTGCGCAGGAAACGTGCCCTAACCATAATGGCACCAGTACCGAGATCCTTCTGGGTAATGACATACGACTCTGCCACGTTCGCCGTGGAGCGCACGAGACAGTTGACGTATTCCATTGCTGAGGCATTGGTTGTGTCAGTTCTTGGTATGTAGTGAATGATTCTCAAATCTTATGCGTGATGAAATCGTTCTTGTTGGTTAAGTAGTAGCGCAGTCGCCAGCCGATGTTGCACAAAGGCTGGAGGAAAGCCATGAGAGGTGCTAAGAACGGATTTACCGGGCATTGGAAACGGCGGAATGCTCTCTTTGCTACGAGACTTATGCCTACGTACTCGATGATGAGTGCGAGGATTCCGGCTCCGAGCGTTATCCAGTCTTCCTTTATTGCTCCATAGGTGATTGCAGCGATTATGGCAAGATTGGTGATGTTCATAAGTCCGAGGTCAATCTGTCGGATCAGCGTAGCAAACCAATGACCATCAAGGTGACGCCCTGTGTTGATAGAGAAAAGATGATTCTCTGACCAACGCTTTTTGAACGGTGTGTCTTCTGAAAGGAAAGCCGTTGGTGTAAAGGCAGTTGCCGTATTCCCGTTTCTTCCGAATTTATTCACAAGAAAATCATATTCTCCGCGCATGAACTTCAGGTTGCCGAGGAATCCGTCTTGAGCAAGGAAGTTCTCCTTCTTTATTGCAACAAGCCTTGATGCAGAGGCATAGGCACTGTTATTCTGCGCACAGCGTAGGTTTTTGGAGGCATTGATGATGTTCTCAAAATGATAGTGCGAAGGAGCCTCTTCGTCATAGTGAGAGTAGCCGAGCACCACATCAGAATCGTCCTTTATCAGAGAGGCGAAAGAGTGAAGCCATTCACCGCTCTCTGGGGTACACCAGGCATCGGTAACGATAACCCAGGGATATTTTGCAGCCTTGATACCAAGCGTGATAGCCAGTTTCTTGCGACTGATGTAGCGTGAAGAGAGAGGCATGAAGGTGGCATAAAGATGCGGGTCGTTAGAGAATCTCTTTATGACATCATCAGTCTCGGAGTCGCTTTTGTCGGCAACCACAATGACTTGATAATCAGCATCGTACTTCTGTGAGAGAAATGAAGGCAGGTGCTTTTCAAGCTCAAGTGCGTTATCGTGTGATATGATTACTACTGATATTGGTTTGTCCTTGCTCTCTCCGATGCCGTCAGCGTCTTTTTCATCTCTTTTTGGCAGTCGGAAAAGCGGAGAAACCATTGGTGACACCGCTGCGAGCAGCAGTACCACCGATGATATTGTGAGAGTTATTGTTGTAATTTCCATTAATTTTTCAGGTTATCTACTTTATTATTTACTATTTAGCTATTTACTAATTACTATTTATGTACTATTTTTGATAAATTTACTATTTTCATTGCTGGCGAAAAATAGTACATAAATCAAATCGTAAATAAATAGTAAATAGTAAATTGTCAAATAGTAAATTAAGTACCTTGGGGCTTTTTAAAGCTCGTCGCTCATAATCCCCTTAGGCAACTTACGGCAGTTATACTGTGAAGCCATAATTTCGCCGTAGGCACCAGCAGAACGGAGGGCGATGAAGTCACCACGATGACAAGCAGGGAGTTTCTCGTCCTTGCCGAAAACATCGCTTGACTCGCAGATAGGACCTACAACGTCGTAAGTCTCTTCTGCCTCGTCGCTTGAGAGGTTCTGAATAGTGTGGTGTGCCTCGTAGAGAGCAGGACGAATGAGGTCGCTCATACCAGCGTCAACGATTGCGAACTGCTTGATGTGGCACTTCTTTACGTAGAGCACACGAGTGATGAGAGAACCCATCTGACCGACTACCGCACGACCAAGCTCAAAGTGAAGGTGCTGATTATCAGCGAGCTTGATGCCGTTAGCGTAAGTCTCGAAATAAGCCTTGAAGTTTGGTACAGGCGCACCGTCAGGGTTGTCATAGTTAATACCAAGACCACCGCCTACGTTGATATTCTCAACGCTGATGCCCTGCTTTGCAAGACGCTCAAGAAGCTCGTTTACACGACCGCAGAGGGCCTCGAAGTCGCCCATTTCAAGAATCTGACTTCCGATGTGGAAGTGAAGTCCGATGAACTCGATGTTTGGCAACTCCTGTGCCTCACGAATAGCGAGTTCCATGTCTTCCATTGCGATGCCGAACTTATTCTCAGCAAGACCAGTTGTGATATTTGCGTGTGTATGAGCACCTACGTTTGGATTGATGCGGAAGCATACACGTGCAGTCTTACCTTTCTGTCCTGCAAGCTCGTTAATTATCTGCAACTCTGGCTCTGACTCTACGTTGAAGCAGAAGATGCCAGCCTCAAGACCGAGGTTTATCTCCCAGTCGGCCTTACCAACACCTGCATAGACAATTTTCTCAGGTGCAAAGCCTGCATTGAGAGCAGCCTGAATCTCACCACCGCTTACACAGTCAACGCCAAGACCTGCTGCCTGAATTCTTTTCAGTACCTTAGGGTTGGCATTTGCCTTTATGGCATAGTGAAGGTGATAGTTCTTATGCTTAGCCATTTCGCCACAGATCGCGTCAAGCGACTGCTGCAGAACCTCTGCATCGTAGTAGTAGAACGGAGTCTCAATGTTTCCGAACTTCTCTATTGGAAAATTTCCTTTCATATTATAGTTGTAGCCCCTAACCAAACAGCCCCTCACCTGCCCTTTAGGCATCCTCTCCTCAAGGGGCGAGGAGGATGTTACTTATAATCCCTCATAAGCGATAAATGGTAACATTTCCCTCGCCCTTAGGGGAGAGGGTGCCCGTAGGGCAGGTGAGGGGCTTTAGTGGGTTGGCTGTTTGTTTGTGTTACTTATTGAAAAGCTCTGCAGAAAGATTCTGCAATGCGCGCTTCTTGTCAGCCTCACGAATGAGGAATGAAATGTTGTAGTTTGAGCCACCGTAAGAAATCATGCGTACAGGGATGTCACGCATAGCGTCAGTTGCAAGTGACTCAAAGCCAAGGTTGTTCCACTCAAGGTCGCCTACGACACAGATGATACACATGTCCTGATCAACGGTAACGGTACCGTACTTCTTCAGTTCGTCAACAATCTGTGGGAGGTGAGTGTTCTTGTCGATGCTTACGCTTACGCCAACCTCAGATGTTGTGATCATGTCGATTGGAGTAGAGTAGTTCTCGAAAATCTCGAACACCTTGCGGAGGAAACCAGTAGCGAGGAGCATACGAGAAGACTTGATCTTGATGGCTGTGATGTTATCCTTTGCAGCAACAGCCTTGATCTTTCCGCGGTTGAGTTGGTTGTTGATAACAGTACCGTCAGCATCAGGATCCATAGTGTTCTTGATACGAACAGGAATACCTGCATACTTAGCTGGCTGTACGCAGGTTGGATGCAGAATCTTAGCACCGAAGTAAGCAAGCTCTGCTGCTTCCTCGAAATGGAGTTGGTGAACAGCCTCAGTCTTATCTACGACACGTGGGTCGTTGTTGTGCATACCGTCGATGTCAGTCCAGATCTGGATCTCGTCAGCGAGCATAGCAGCACCGATGAGAGAAGCGGTATAGTCAGAACCGCCACGCTGAAGGTTGTCAATCTCACCGTAAGCGTTGCGGCATACGAAGCCCTGAGTGATGTAAATCTGATAGCCCTTGTTGTCCTGGAGCACCTTTGCAAGATTCTCCTTGATGAATGGAGCGTCTGGTTCAGCGTTCTTGTCTGTGCGCATGAAATCGAGAGCATCAAGAAGGATAGCCTTGACGCCCTGCTCCTTGAGGTAGTTCACTACCATGTTGGTGCTCATAACCTCACCTTGTGCAACGATGATCTTCTCCTCGAAGCTTGTGAAGGTGTCCTTGGTGAATGAACGTAGGAACTCAAACTCCTTGGCGAGAAATTCGCGTGTGGTGTTGCGCATTTCATCTGTTGAATAGAGTTCCTCAATGTGCTGGAGATACTTCTTCTCCAGAGTGTTGATAACCTCGTTGGCACCATCTGGGTTCTTCTTGTAGAGGTAATCGCTTATCTCCACGAGTGAGTTTGTTGTGCCTGACATTGCAGAGAGCACAACGAATGTTGGTTCTCCTGACTTTGTAATAAGTGAGGCAACGCCCTTCATACGCTCTGGTGAGCCTACTGAAGTGCCTCCGAATTTCATTACTTTCATAGTGTTATTCTTATTGAGTTTTTGTTTTTATTCTTGTTGAAATTGGCGGTATTGAGCAGTGATATCCTCAAGCTTACCTTCGCCACACTGATACACGATGCCCGGATATTTGTCAAGCATAGGTAGGTTGTGCGTCGTCATCACTACGGCTGTACCCGTAGCGGTGATGTCCTTGAGAAGAGCCACGATGTTGTCGGCTGTCTCAGGGTCGAGATTACCTGTAGGCTCGTCGGCAAGGATTACCTTCGGATTATTCAGGAGCGAACGTGCTATGGCTATACGCTGCTGCTCGCCACCAGAGAGCTGGTAAGGCATCTTGTCGCGTGCAGCTTCCATACCTACGCTCTGGAGTACTTCCTCTATGCGCGCAGGAATGTCTTCCCTCTCCCAGCCTGTTGCCTTTAGCACAAACTCAAGGTTCTTGCTTACAGAGCGATCGGTGAGGAGCTGGAAGTTCTGGAAGATGATGCCGAGTTCACGACGAAGGGCTGGAACTTCCTTTCGGCGAATGGTCATCATGTCACGACCGAGCACCTCTGCCTTTTCTGCCTCCTCGATGTCGAGTTCGGCATAGAAAGTGCGGAGAAGTGAGCTTTTTCCCGAACCTACCTTACCTATTATATATATAAACTCTCCCTCATCAACATTGAAGTCGATGCCGTTGAGCACCGCGTCATTGTCTTGATGGAAGACGCTTACATTCTTATATTCAATTAACGCCATAATTTTAAATAGAAAAGTGAAAAATGAAAAATAACTCTAAATACAAATTAGTAACTTGCATTTTATGATTTTTCATTTTTAATTTTTCATTTAATAAAAATCAGTGCTTATGCCAGTTTGGATCGTGACGAACTGCAAGCTCGCGAGCGAGATCCTCAATGCGGAGTCCCTTGCTTGTGAGTAGTACGATGAGGTGGTAGAGCATGTCTGAGCCTTCGTAGATAAGGCGGTCGTTAGTACCGTTTGTTGCCTCGATAACGAGCTCAAGAGCCTCTTCGCCTACCTTCTGAGCCATACGGTTAAGACCGTCTTTGAACAGACTTGTTGTGTAAGAGCCTTCTGGCATTTCTTCGTGACGCTTCTCGATGAAGTCTTGCAGTTCCGTGAGGAACAAGAGTGGATTCTTTTCTTCCATTTTATTATTTCGTTTTTAAATTATCAATTATCAATTATTAATTATCAATTAGAACAAGCCTTACTTGTTCTCCTCTCCCCAGCAAGTGTCTGTACCTGTGTGGCAGGTAGGACCGTGAGGATGAACCTTTACGAGCAGAGTGTCGTTATCGCAATCCACCTTGATGTCAACCAAGTCAAGGAAATTGCCACTTGTCTCACCCTTTGTCCAGAGGCACTTGCGACCGCGGCTCCAGAAGGTGACCTTCTTTGTTTCGAGAGTCTTTGCAAGAGACTCCTCGTTCATGTAACCAAGCATCAGTACGTTCTTGGTAACAACATCCTGAATGATGGCAGGTACGAGACCACCACCTTTTTCGAAATCAACTTTCATAATGTTTGTAAATGTTTATTTTCTAATCTTGATACCCTCGCCGATAAGATAATCCTTGAGGTCAGGGATTGGAATCTCGCCAAAGTGGAATACGCTTGCAGCAAGAGCAGCATCAGCCTTACCTACAAGGAATGCATCCCTGAAATGCTCGCGACTTCCTGCGCCACCACTTGCAATTACTGGGATAGGGAGAGCATCAGCGAGCATTGCGAGGGCTTCGTTTGCAAAGCCTTGCTTAACGCCGTCGTGATCCATAGAGGTGAAGAGGATCTCACCTGCACCACGGTCTGCAACCTCTTTCGCCCAGTCGAGTAGGGTACGCTCTACACGAATACGACCACCATTAACATAGCAATGCCAGCCATCCTCATCGTTGCGTGCATCAATTGCACATACGCAAACCTGAGAGCCGAAACGTGATGTTATCTCGTCAATAAACTCAGGACGACGGAGGGCAGCACTGTTCACGCTCACCTTATCTGCACCAGCACTAAGCATACGATCCACATCCTCAAGTGCATTTATGCCGCCACCTACGGTGAATGGGATGTTTATCTCCTGAGCTACACGTGTCACCATATCGGTAAAGGTTTTGCGACCTTCGTGAGAGGCTGTGATGTCGAGATAAACCAACTCATCGGCACCTGCATCGCTATAAGCACGACCGAGTTCCACAGGATCACCGGCAGAACGGAGGTTTACGAAGTTAGTGCCTTTTACTGTCTCGCCGTTCTTTACGTCAAGACAAGGTATTATTCTTTTTGCTAACATATAAGTCCTTCCACCTTGATTTTACCTTCATAGTAAGCCTTGCCGAACACAACCGCAGGGATGCCCGCAGCCTCAAGTGCCTTGATGTCCTCGTTGCATGACACTCCGCCTGAAGCTATGAGATGCATTTCCGGATAAGCTGCCATAAGCTGTTTGTAAAGTTCGATGGCAGGACCAGCAAGAGTTCCGTCCTTTGAGATTTCCGTGCAGAGCACATTTTTTATTCCGTGGTCGATGTATGTCTTTAGGAAAGGCAGAAGATCCTCGCTTGAGTCTTCCTTCCAACCGTTGATGCTTATCTTTCCGTTACGGACATCAGCACCGAGAATGATGCGCTCTGCACCAAAGGTCTTGAGCCACTCTATGCAAAGCTCTGGATGTGTAACGGCAACAGAACCTACTGTCACCATACTTGCACCTGCGTCGAATGCCTTGCGGATGTCCTCTTCTGTCTTGATTCCACCGCCGAAATCAACGGTGAGGCTTGTTGCTGATGTAACGGCACGGAGCACGGTATCATTCACTATGTGCTTGCTCTTTGCACCGTCGAGGTCAACGATGTGAAGACGCTTGAATCCGAGAGCCTCAAATTCCTTAGCCTGGGCTACTGGGTCTTCGTTGTATATTTTCTTGCTGTCATAGTCACCTTTTGTCAGACGGACGCACTTGCCGTCAATAAGGTCTATGGCTGGGATGAGTTCAATCATTTGTCTAATTACTTTATAAATTTCTTAAATGAAAAGTGAAAAATGAAAAATACAGATTACTATTATCGTAGTGTCTATTTTTCATTTTATTATTTTTCATTTATACATTTAGATTAATGAAGTTCTCCAGAATCTTGTGTCCTACCTTTCCGCTCTTCTCTGGGTGGAACTGCATTGCGAAGAAGTTATCCTTCTGCAAGGATGCAGAGTAGGGTAGGATGTAGTCGGATGTGGCAGCGGTGAAATCACACATCTCGCAGTAGTAGGAGTGAACGAAATACACATAGTCGTTCTCGTTGAGTCCCTTGAATAATGGTGACTTCAGGTCGTGTATGGCATTCCAACCCATAGCAGGTACTTTCTGCTCATGACAGGTTGGCTGGAAACGACGAACATTGATAGGGAATATTCCTATGCAGTCAGTATCGCCTTCCTCTGAATGCTGACAAAGAAGCTGTTGTCCGATGCAAATGCCGAGAACTGGTTGTTTAAGGTCTGCGATAACCTTATCGAGGTTGTGCTCGCGCAGATATTCCATTGCTGTTCTCGCATGTCCCTGTCCCGGGAATATAACTCGGTCGGATGATGCAATCTCCATAGGGTCGTCTGTCCAAAGCGGCTCTATGCCGAGTCTTTTGATAGAATTGATGACCGAGAAAATGTTACCGGCGTTGTATTTTACTATTGAAACTTTCATTAATTCGTATGTTCATTATTTAATAAGGTGCAAAATTACTAAAAAAGTTTCATATACAAGTATAAAAGTCCAATTTTCTACACTCAACTACCAATATTTTAGATGATTAGAGAAAAAAATGCTTAAAAAATTTCCGAATGACAAGAAAATGTTGTAACTTTGCACCGCAAATTTTGAAAATCATATAATTTAATCACTAATATGACAAAAGCAGACATTATCAACGAAATCACTAGCAACACAGGTCTCCAGAAGAGAGACGTAGCTGCTGTTGTAGAGTCTTTCATGGAGTGCGTTAAGGATTCTATGTGTAACAAGGAGAATGTTTATCTCCGTGGTTTCGGTACATTCCAGGTAAAGCATCGTGCAGAAAAGACTGCTCGAAATATTTCAAAGAAAACAACTCTTCTCATTGCTCCACACGATTTCCCTGGCTTCAAGCCTGCTAAGAGTTTCGTGCAGCGCATGAAGGGTGAAGAGGTTACAGCTGAGGATTAATCCATTGCTGCTCTAAAAGGTTTAAAGTTATATATAACATAAAAATTTAAAATTATGCCTAACGGAAAAAAGAAGAAGGGCCACAAGATGGCTACTCACAAGCGTAAGAAGAGACTGCGCAAGAATCGTCATAAGAGCAAGTAAGCTCTGACGTGTGCCTGTAGCGATTCTGTTATCAGGCTGAATAGGGCGTGCCATCATATTGACTATGCTGTGCACGCCCTAATTTCCATTCTTTGTGAAGAGAGTGCCCATTAAACTAAAACTCGTAATTTTCGTAAAATGACAAGCGAAGTAATAATTGACGTAAAGGAGAAAGAGATTAGTATAGCACTATTGGAGGATAAGGATCTGGTGGAATATCAGAACGAACCTCGGTCGGCATCCTTTAGTGTCGGCAATATCTATGTAGCTAAAATCCGTAAGATCATGCCTGGTCTTAATGCCTGCTTCGTGGATGTCGGTTTCGAGAAAGATGCCTTTCTGCATTATCTTGATATGGGGCAGCATTTCAATTCTTATGCCAAATATGTCAAGCAGGTGAATAGCGACCATCAGCATCTCATGCCTTTTGAGAATGCACAGAGAATGCCAGAACTTCCTAAGGAAGGCTCTGTAGCACAGACTCTTACCGTTGGTCAGGAAGTGCTCGTTCAGATTATTAAGGAACCAATTTCTACCAAGGGGCCTCGACTTACAGGCGAACTTTCCTTTGCTGGTCGTTATCTTGTACTCATGCCTTTCGGCACAAAGGTGGCTGTATCCTCAAAGATTAAGAGTGCCGAAGAACGCGCGCGCCTAAAACAACTTGTTCAGACTCTCCGCCCACAGAACTGCGGTATAATTGTTCGTACCGTTGCAGAAGGTCTTCGTGTTGAGGAACTTGAGAATGAGATAAAGGTTCTTTACAAGCGTTGGATGGATGCTGTTGCCAAGATGCAGCGAACCACAAAACGCCCTATGCTTATCTATGAAGAGACAAGCCGAAGCGTTGCCTTGCTTCGTGACCTCTTCAACCCTACATACGAGAACATATACGTCAACGATGAGGATGTTTATAATGAGGTGCGTGAATATGTCTCCCTCATAGCTCCCGACAAGGTTGGTATTGTAAAGCAATATACTGGTAAGGTG
>CADCIQ010000045.1 GCA_902801425.1 uncultured Bacteroidales bacterium
TGCACAGACATCCTCACCGTCATGGTAAAGGACGTCCTAGAGGATGAAGAGGACTTCATACAATAGAAAGTGCGATTGCACTTGCCAGTTGAATTCGCGTTTTCTTTATCTGTGTTTTTATTGTTAATAATAGTTAATCGATGGAGGGATTTTCAATTTCCAATTTTCAATTTTCAATTATTTTTACTAACTTTGCAGCCTAAAATATCGCATAACGTGAAAATTAAGGAAGTATATGGTGCCCTTGAGCGTTTCGCGCCTCTGCCCTTGCAGGAAGACTGGGACAATGCCGGCTTGCAAGTTGGATTGACAGAGGCGGAAGTTTCAGGGGTTTTATTGTGCCTTGACGTGACCGAGGAAATTGTTTGCGAAGCAATGGCGAAGGGATGCAATCTGATTGTATCCCATCATCCTGTTATATTCCGAAAACTTGCGCAAGTGTCTGATAATGATATGGTTCAGCGTGTTGTGATGATGGCGGTTAAGAATGACATCACTATTATTTCAATGCACACAAATCTTGATTCTGCCTTCGGTGGTGTGAATCATGAAATGGCTGAGCGACTTGGTCTTCAGAACATTTGTTTCCTCAATCCGCAGCAGAAGGATGGTGTGGAATATGGTATGGGAACTATCGGTGAACTGCCGTCTGAAGTTAGTGCAGAGCAGTTTGTCGAGCTTGTGAAGAAGACATTCAACTGCGGTTGCGTGGTCACAAATCCGCTTCTAAAGCGTCCTATTCGTAGTATTGCGGTTATGGGCGGTGCTGGAGATTGTGCCATTGGTGCAGCTGAGAAGGCTGGTGCAGATGCTTTCATCACAGGTGAGATGCATTATCATCAGTATTTTGACCATGATGATATTCAGCTTGCTGTTATTGGTCACTATGAGAGTGAACAATTTACGCAGCATCTGCTGAAGCGGATAATAGAGCGTGACTGCTCTGGGGTAAAATGCTATATAGCTGAGACTCAGACTAATCCGCTGAGATATCATTAAGATAAGGAAAATATATTTTATAACAATATCGTTAAATTTATGGCAAGAAAAGATCCAACAGATTTGACAGTAGAAGAGAAGCTCAAGGCTCTCTATCAGTTGCAGCTTACTCTCTCTCAGATTGACGAGAAGCGTGCTCTTCGTGGTGAACTTCCTCTTGAGGTAGAAGACCTTGAGAATGAGGTTGAAGGTCTTAATGTTCGTCTGGATAAGATTCAGCGTGACATCAACGACTATGAGCAGGCCATCATGCAGCGTCGTGCTGACATTGAGGAGGCAAGGACAAGCGTTGAGCGCTACAACCGCCAGCTTGATGAGGTTAAGAACAACCGCGAGTATGATACTCTTACCAAAGAGATTGAGTTTCAGGAACTTGAGATTCAACTCTGTGAGAAGAAAATCAAGGAGGCTGTTCAGAAAGTTGAGGAGCGCAAGCGTGATATGATGCGTACAGAGGAGCAGCTTAATGATCGTGAGACTGCCCTTGAGGATAAGCGTGGTGAGCTTGACGAGATTATGCAGGAGACTCGCGAGGAGGAGGAGATTCTGAAGGCTAAGGCTAAGGATTACGAGACTCGTATTGAGAGCCGTCTGCTCCAGAGTTTCAAGCGTATTCGTAAGAATGCACGTAATGGTCTGGGTATCGTTTACGTTCAGCGTGATGCTTGTGGCGGTTGCTTCAACAAGATTCCACCTCAGCGTCAGTTGGATATCAAGATGCACAAGAAGATTATCGTTTGTGAGTATTGTGGTCGTATCTTGGTTGATCCAGAGTTGGCTGGTGTTAAGATTGAGAAGCCAGTAGAGAAGAAGCCAAAGAAGCGTTCTATCCGTCGTATCAAGAAGGACGACGAGTAGAGCTTAATCTTTTATATATAATAATGTCGCTCGTAGGTATCTGTTAATGATGCCTGTGAGCGACATTTTTTTTGTGAGAGTTGATTCCTGCTAATAAAATTCAATCTCGGCGTAAAATACAGGTACAATGCGGAACTCCTGCCTTTACAAAACGCTGAAACGCTTGTTTGTGTTACGAACACGGAAAACTCCAAGGAATCGGGAGTTTCCGTAAGTTCTGTGATTTCTGTAAACTCAGCAGAGCCCCATTTTTTTACAAACACGGAAACCTCTATTTCTTTAGGGCTTTCCGTAAGTTCGTGATTTTTGTGTCCAGAAGAAAACTAAAAGTCTTCGCAAAGTTTTAATGAGATTTTTTTCTTAATTTATATATATCGTTTCGCACTTGCTTTGTTTTGCAAAAAAAATAAATTTTAGTTTCCGTAGTGTTGTTATCTTTTGATGATAAAAATGATCTTGCGAAATTATATCAAAAATAATATTTGACGGGATAGGACTTAGAGTATCATTTTTCTTCTGAGAATAGCACTACTTTTTAGGGACAAAACTCTCCCAAGTCTGGTCATCATAGAATACTCTAATCTCTGTAATGCGTCGGGTGGGAGCGCTCTGAATAGCAAAATTTGGTTGTTGAACTTTGCGCGTATTCGCAACTTGTGGGGCTGCAGAATGGACTGCTGGCTCATCGAAATTTATCATTCCTTCTGTCAAAATGTCAGTCTTGGGAGAAGATTCGTGAACAGTTTGGTAGGCTGTTTTCTGGGCAGGATCTGCATCATCAAACATAGAGGCTGGGGTGGGGGTGTCAGTAGGAACGAACATACCGCCAACACCATACAGCAACCATTCGAGGTTGATGTTAGGGAACTTCTTTTTGATTGCCTCTACGTGCATTAGCGTAGGCTGTGTCCTACTGTTAAATATGCTTGAGAGAGAGGCGGTGCTAATGCCGGTCATCTTGGCGAACGTCTGCTGGTTCATGTGTTGCGCCTCCATCAGTTGTTTTATTCTTTCTTTCATATTGAGAAGAGTGTGCAATTTTACATTTTCGAATTTACGTCCGTTTGTACGGTTTCTGAAAAATATTCGATTCTCAGGGGCTGAAACCCGTGAAAAACGCAATTTTTCTTATCATTTACAAAGGTAAACAAAAAATCTGAGACTTCCAACAAACGTAAAGACTTTTTAGATTTGTTAAGTTTAGAAATCTTAATTAACATTTCTAAAGCAAATTTGATGTTCAAGGTTTTATATTTTAAAACTTTAGATTTATAAACTTTACACTTCTAAACCACCTCTATGCATTAATTTAACCAAAAAAAGTAAATAACTGGGTATGTAATAGATATTTACGTGAATTTATACTTTAAAACCGAAAATATGCACCTACAGGCCTTATAATATCTACTATATATAAAAGAAATACTTTATTCTACACATATTAAAAAATTCATTTCTAAAAGAATACTCATACAAATGAATAAATGCATATTTCTAAATGTATATTCATGCATCTAAAAATATAGATTTGTAAATATAAATTTCCATCTTTAAAATATTTAGATATTTACATTTCTTGATTATCCTTTTGTTGTTGTAAATATACAAATATAGATTTCTAAATATAAATCTTAAACAAATAAAAACCTTAAAATATGTAAAACCAAACACAAATTACCCTCTATAAAACTGAAAAAAATGTGGCTCGAGAATTTCTGAACGAGGACGCTGATTTTATGGAATATTTGATTCTCAGAGCCTAAAAAACGCACTAAAAGCGTTGAAAATAAGCACATAAGGTTCTAAATTCTCCTCCATGTAAATGCGAGTTTACGCTTGAAAATAGAAGTAAATTTGTGTTTTTCGCATAAAAATCATCTTTATATGAGAAAGAAAAATCCCATTTCCAGAGGATGATCCTACAGGAAATGGGTTTAAAATATGTTAAACGGGTTTGTTGTTTCTCTAAACCTTAAAACTTAGTGAAGGATGAAAAACATAAGTTCCTTGACGAGCTCTTCTGGAGTTGTGTTACCTGTGGAATCAAGACCTTTGCTCTTAGCGTCAATCTCTCTGAACTTGTCAATGATCTGAATCGTCTTCATAGGAGAATAGTGTTTCATTCCCTCTACGTATGCCTTGGCAGCGAACTCGCTTCTTAGTCCTAGGTATGACATAATGGCAGTAGCGTTTCGAGGTGCAGGAGCGTAGTGAGCAAGCATCAAATTTTGGAAGTATGAGAACAAAGTCGGGATCATTGCAAAGAGTCCTCCAGAGCGTGGATCACCCATGAGATGCTTCACTATGAGATTGGCTTTTTCCACGTTGTGAACAACCACCGCATCACGTAGTTCAAAGCCGTTAAAATCCTTGCTAATTCCTATGCATTTTTCTACGAGATATGCCGTGATATTTTTCGGTGCTCCAGGAGGGAAAACCACGAAGACTTTATCAATCTCAGATCTCAGTCTTTTAAGGTCGCTACCTACATGTTCAGCCACCATAGCTGAAGACTTCCGGTCAATGCTTCCTCCCTGACTTCTCACATATTCCTCAATGAAGGAGTTGAGTTCCCATTCGCGCAGAGGTGCGAAAGCCGCCACCTCGCCTATTTTCTGAGCCTGTGAGACGTATTTCTTACGTCCGTCGATACTTCCCTTGTAACAGATTACGAGAATGGTTTGAGGGTTTGGTTTCTCGATATACTTCTCGATGAGATCAAACTCTTTTGCCATCTGAGCCTCTCGGAGAACCACAACCTGATGCTCTGCCATCATAGGGAAACGCTTTGCCTGATCTATGACCTGTCGCATGGAGGTATCTGCACCGTAGAATACGACTTGGTTAAAATCGCGCTCCTCAGGCGCTAAAACATTGTCGGTGATATATTGTGCTATCTCGTCCATGAAATAGCTCTCTGTGCCGTCTTTTGTGCCCATAAGGATGTATATGGGCTTGTATTTCTTATTGCGCAGGTTAGCCATGATAACGTCATACTGCTGTTGCGCAACTGGTTTCTTGTCGTTTGCCATTTTTTAGGTGAAAATTATAAAATGAAAAGTGAAAAATGAAAAATACAAGTTAGGCATTGCCATTTATGGAAATATGGGCAGAAATACTAATCTGTATTTTTCATTTTTCACTTTTCATTCTTCATTTGATTTTAGTCTCTGAATCTCTTTGTAAGGTCTTGGAACTCGTCTATGCGGCGATCGCGGAGGAAAGGCCACCAACGGCGCACGTTCTCGCTTCTCTCCATGTCTATCGCGATTATGACGCTCTCCTCTTCGTTTGTAGAGGCCTGATAGAGCAGTTCGCCCTGTGGACCTGCCACGAATGAAGAGCCCCAGAACTGAATACCGTTAGTCTGCCCGCTTGGATCTGGCTCATAGCCCACACGGTTTACCGCAACAACTGGAAGACCGTTAGCCACCGCATGACCACGCTGAACTGTTGTCCATGCCACGCGCTGACGCTGCTGCTCTTCTGGAGTGTCCGTGCTCTCGTAGCCTATAGCTGTAGGATAGATGAGAATCTCTGCCCCTGCAAGAGCCATAAGACGCGCTCCTTCGGGATACCATTGATCCCAGCACACCTGAACGCCAAGACGGCCTACAGAGGTCTGTATTGGCTGAAAACCGAGGTCACCCGGTGTGAAGTAGAACTTCTCGTAGTAAGCAGGGTCGTCCGGAATGTGCATTTTGCGGTATTTACCAGCGATAGAGCCGTCTTTTTCTATTACCACGGCTGTGTTATGGTAAAGTCCCGGAGCACGGCGTTCAAAAAGCGATGTTACGATTACAACACCAAGTTGCTTGGCTATCTCGCCAAAGAAATTTGTAGAAGGACCGGGGATCGGCTCTGCAAGCTCGAAATTATCTACTGACTCTGTTTGGCAGAAATACAGCGAATTATGTAGTTCCTGAAGAACTATTAGCTGCGCACCACGTCGTGCAAGATCCACAATGCCTTCTGCAAGGCGAGTCATATTGACTTTGCGACTTGCCACGTTATGCTGTTGTAGTATTCCTATTTTTAGTTCTTTCATCTGAAAAAATAATTATATTCTACATTACTCTTTCTACTTTCCACTATTTACTTTACTCTATCCCACAAGGGAACTGCATCGTCAGGCAATGCAATGAGCCGTGTTGCCTTACTGCCACCTGAGCGTCGATTCCTATGATCTCGCGGTCAGGGAAAGCCTGTTGGATAATCTCCATCGCCTTCTTGTCAAGTTCTGGCTGATTATAGGTCGGAACAAGCACCGCACCATTGATAATCAGGAAATTAGCGTATGTAGCAGGAAGTCTGTCACCCTCGTCATACATCGCCTTTGGCATAGGCAGAGGCAACAGACGGTAAGGCTTGCCCTCTTTCGTGCGTAGGCATCGCAACTGAGCCTCAAGGGCTTCAAAGTCCTCAAATTGCTCGTCTCTGTAATCGTTGCACTTTACATAGAGGATCGTGTCATCAGGAGCAATTCTCACGATAGTGTCTATATGACCGTCCGTGTCGTCGCCTATGAGATTGCCGTGGTCAAGCCATACTACTCTCTCTGCGCAGAGCACCCTCTTCAGATAGTCCTCGATGCCCTCTTTTGATAGAGGCTGATTGCGGTTAGGAGCCAAGAGGCATTGTGAGGTTGTGAAAACTGTGCCTTTGCCGTCACTTTCTATACTACCACCCTCAAGTACGAAGTCGAGATGTTCCTCCATCTCGCACTCCGTCTCTGGATCATCCTGAAGGATAGTCCCCTTGTTGCGGTTGTGGCAGTAATAGTCGAAGAACACCCCACTGCATTTCAGATGCCATGAGATGCGGTTGTCATTATCGGCAGGGAATTTCTTTCCCCAGCCATTGAAGCAAAAGTCAAGAAGAATGGTTTTCCTTGGTCTCTCCTCGTTCTCCTGACGAGGTAGAAGCGTTATTGCACCATGATCGCGAGCCCATGTGTCGTCAGTAGGCATTTCCACAATCTTAACCCTCTTAAGTTGCTGTTCTGTCAGTTGGGTAGAAAGGAACTTTCCCAATGCCTCTTTCTCTGGTGTGACGATGATAAGATCCTCACGCTTCGTAATCTCGTTTGCCATACGCACTTCCATGCGCACGATGTCCTCAAGATATGGTGCCCAGTCGGTATTGGCGTGTGGCCAAGTAAGTTGAACGGCAACCTGCTGTTGCCATTCCGAAGGAAGATAGTATGATGATTTGTTTATTTCCATATTCTGTATTTATTCTGCAAAATTATGAAAAAGAATTGAAATCACCAAAACTATCCTTGGAATATACTGTTAATTAAGCCTTTTTTTCATCAAGGAAACGCTCAAGAGCGTCCTTTACCTCAAACATATCGTGGAATACCACATTAGCACCGTTATCCTTCAGTTGTCTGTCGGGCAATGGACCTGTGTTCACGCCTATGACAAAACATCCTGCGGCTCTTCCTGCCTTAACGCCGAGCGGAGCATTCTCCACCACGATGGTTTCTTCTGGATTGCTGCCCATTCTCTCCATGCCTAATAGATATGGATCTGGAGCTGGCTTTCCCTGTTTCACATCCTTTGCAGATACTATCTTGTTGGCATCTATCAG
The DNA here is from genome assembly GCA_902801425.1 of uncultured Bacteroidales bacterium. Classification (GTDB taxonomy): domain Bacteria; phylum Bacteroidota; class Bacteroidia; order Bacteroidales; family Bacteroidaceae; genus Prevotella. The sequence goes on from CADCIQ010000045.1 coordinate 7,453, forward strand.
ACCTTCGAAATCACGGGCAAGACCTGCAAGCAATGGTGGCTGACCGCTTCCTGTAACGACTGTTATCTGCATTCCCCTTGAGAGCATAAACTTCTGTAAGTCCTTGACACCTGGCATTATAGTTGCCTTTGTCATTGAATGGAATATGCGTGATTTCTCAAGATACATCTCCATTGCCTCGTCCTCAGAAATCTCTCTTCCCAACTGCTCACGGCATTTTATGGCGATTGTCTCAACGCCACGCATACCCTCATAGAGATAGCCTTCAATCTCTGGCATGTCTATGCCATATTTCGCCATTGCCTTGTTCCACGCTATGGCATGAAACTTCATGGAGTCATAGAGCACACCATCCATATCGAAAAGAACGGTCTTGGGGCGATATGCCTCAAGACCGTGCTCTTTCATGTATTGCTTTATTTCTTCAATCATATTTATTTAAAGGAGTAGTAAGGAGTACAAGGAGTTCAAGGAGTACAAGACGATAGTATTAATTGATAAAAACATTCGTCTTGTACTACTTAAGCGACGTAGGAGCGTCACTCCTTGTACTCCTTATTACTCCTTCAAAAAATCTCCTTAAAAATCTCCTAAAAAAGAGTATTATTCCTGTTCCAGACGAGCCTTGATTGCCTTTGTGGCCTCTTCGTAACCTGGCTTTTCAAGAAGTGCGAACATATTCTTCTTGTAAGCCTCTACACCAGGCTGGTTGAATGCGTTCACGCCAAGCAACTGACCTGAGATACCGCAAGCCTTCTCGAAGAAGTAGATAAGCTGACCGTAGTTGTAAGCGTCAAGACGCTCGATAGAGATGAGGATGTTTGGCACTCCACCATCAACGTGAGCCAGACGTGTACCAAGCTCTGCATTCTTGTTTACCTCGTCTATGCGCTTGCCTGCCAAGAAGTTAAGTCCGTCAAGGTTCTCTGCATCTGATGGGAAGAGAAGCTTCTTCTCTGGGTTCTCCACAGAGATACAGGTCTCAAAGATCGTGCGCTCGCCTTCCTGAATCCACTGACCCATAGAGTGAAGGTCTGTGGTGAAATCGCAAGATGCTGGGTAGATACCCTTGCCGTCCTTACCCTCTGACTCGCCGAACAACTGCTTCCACCATTCCATATAGTAGTGCAGCTTTGGCTGATAGTTCATGAGAATCTCAATCTTCTTGCCGTTAGCATAGAGGGCATTACGCACAGCTGCATAAACGGCTGCTGGATTCTCCTCGAAAGGAACATCAATACCACACTGCTTCTCCATTGCCTGAGCACCAGCCACAAGCTGCTCAATGTCGATACCTGCACAAGCGATTGGAAGAAGTCCAACAGGAGTGAGGACAGAGAAACGACCACCTACGTTGTCAGGAATGACGAATGTCTTGTAGCCTTCCTTGTCTGCACAAGTGCGGGCAGCACCCTTCTTTGCGTCTGTTACTGCAACGATAAGGTCCTTTGCAGCTTCCTTGCCTACCTGAGCCTCAAGCTGAGTCTTCAGCAGACGGAATGTGAGTGCAGTCTCGGTTGTAGTACCAGACTTAGAGATATTTATGATAGAGAATTTCTTTGTCTTGAGATATTCTGTAAGCTCTGCGAGATAGTCCTCACCGATGTTATTGCCGGCGAAGAGCACTACAGGGTTCTTACGATCCTGAATGAGCCAGTCAAAACTATTGTTGATACCCTCGATTACGGCACGAGGACCGAGGTATGAGCCACCGATACCTGCAACTACCACAACCTCAGACTTTGAGCGGAGAATCTCTGCAACAGCCTTTACCTCCTTGATGAACTCAGGAGTGATTGATGATGGGAGGTGAAGCCAGCCAAGGAAATCACTACCAGGGACAGTTCCCTCTTCGAGACCCTTCTGAGCCTCTGCTACCTGAGCCTTATAAGCCGAAACCGCGCCAGCAGGAAGAAACTGCTGAGCCTTTGTAATGTCAAGTGAGATACTTTTCATTTTTGCGCGTTTTTATAATTTAATAGTTAATATTATAATTGTTGCTTGCAAAAATACCAAAAATAATCTGAATACCCAAATTAATTTGCAAAAACTTTACTATTTTTCCGTGCAAATGTGCCATTGGTTGCATGGTGGGTTAATTAATGTTAATCGGGACGAATATTTGAAATGATATATATCAATTAACTCGAAAAAAAATGCTAATTTTGCCAGTGAAATAAACTAAAATCATCATAAAAATACAACGACTATGAAAAAATTCTTTTTTGCAGTTTTCGCACTGGTAATGAGTATTAACGCTAACGCTTTTGAATTTGATGGCATCGACCTTAATGGAAATATCGCTGACATCACAAAGCAGGTAAGTGCCAAAGGCTATGCTTTTGACGATGTGAAGAATGGTCTTGTTGGTAACTGTCAGGGTACTGACATCCTTCTCCGATTTAATTATGAGAAGGTATCTCAGCAAGGCAAGCTCGGTCAGCTCATTGTTGAAATTCCTATGAGTGAGCCTAACTCTCTCGACATTATCGTGAAGACCTTCAATGTAGTTTATCACCTCAAGGATAAGGCTGATAACCGATATACCTACGTTGTTTCAAATGACGGCACAACCGTTACGGTTAGCAAGAGCAACGGTCTCATCTGTCTGACGTATAATACACCGTATTATAAAGCCTAACCAAGCCTCGGCCCCTCACCCGTCACTATGTGACACCCTCTCCCCAAGGGGCGAGGGAAAAGTTACAATCTTTCGATAATAAGGGTAAAAACAACGACATACAATTATGCCACTTATGGTAGTTCATTTACTAACCATAAGTGGCATTTTTCTTTTTCCTATGAAAACATTGCATTTGCCCACATAGCAAAAAATACTAACTTTCCCCTCGCCCCTTGGGGAGAGGGTGGCACGTAGTGACGGGTGAGGGGCATGGGCCAGAGGAGCTACTACCTAAACGAATCCGTCAGCAACTTTATCTCAATCTGTGGGCTAATTCGCTCGTACAGAATGTTATACACAGCATCGAGGATTGGCATATTAACGTGCATGTGCCTATTTATTTCTTTCATACACTTTGTACCGAAATAACCCTCGGCTATCATTTCCATCTCTATCTGGGCGGATTTCACAGAGTAGCCCTTACCAATCATTGAACCAAAGGTGCGGTTGCGTGAGAACTTAGAGTAGCACGTTACGAGCAGATCACCCATATAGGCTGAGTCTGCCACGTTACGCTCTGCTGGATGTACGCTCTCAAGGAAACGATGCATTTCCTGCAAGGCATTGCTCACGAGAACTGCCTGGAAGTTATCACCATATTTCAGACCTGAGCAGATACCTGTGGCAATGGCATATACGTTCTTCAGTACAGAGCCGTACTCAATGCCGATGACATCCGTAGAGGTCTTTGTCTTGATGAACCTACCGCTGATTGTTGCGGCGAAAGATTTAGCCTTGTCCTGATCCTGGCACGCTATTGTGAGGTAGGAGAGGCGTTCAAGGGCCACCTCCTCCGCATGAGAAGGACCGCCGATGCACGCAAGGTTATCGTATGGAACGTCCATTATGTGGTGGAAATATTCCGAGCACACAAGGTTCTCATCTGGCACTATGCCCTTGATAGCCGTGACGATGAACTTATCCCTAATCCTCACCTTCAGTTTCTTGAGGTGATTTTTCAGGTAAGGTGAAGGTGTCACGAACACCAAAGTGTCATACGCCTGTACGATCTTATTGATGTCGCTTGAGAACTCAATCTCGTCCAGGTTGAAATGAACGCTTGTCAAGTATGCCGGGTTATGTCCCATGCGCTTGAAGTCCTCTATGCGGTCATCATTTCTGATGTACCAGCCTATGTGGTGGGTATTTCCAACAATAATCTTGGCAATAGCTGTTGCCCAGCTACCGCCTCCGATAATTGCTATTTTTCCACAGTTGAACAAAGTCAATTACGAATTATAAATTACTAATTACTTAGTTACTTTTTTGCTGATTACTAATTACTTATACCATGTTTGGTAATTCGTAATTAGTAATTTGTAATTTTACTCAGCCGCCTTGTCAATCCATCCCTGAACCTCGTCCAGCGATGGCTTCTCATAGCCCAGCTTATACTTCTTGTTGATCTCGCCAATCTTCTGCTGAAGACCCTGAGCCTTCTCTTCCTTGATGTCGCCGATCATATTGAAGCCAGCCTTGCGCATTACGTATGCCCATTCCTCTGAAACGCCAATCTCAGCCCACTCAGCGATGCTTGAGCGTGGAGCCTTCTTCTCTGGTTTCATCTGAGGGAAGAGCATAACCTCACCAATAGCGAACTTACCTGTCATCAGCATTACCAAGCGGTCAATACCGATACCGATACCGAATGTTGGAGGCATACCGTACTGAAGAGCGCGGAGGAAATCATGGTCTATGATCATTGCCTCATCGTCGCCCTTGTCAGCAAGCTTCATCTGGTCGATGAAACGCTGCTCCTGATCTATTGGGTCGTTAAGCTCTGAGTATGCATTTGCAAGCTCCTTACCGTTTACCATAAGCTCGAAACGCTCTGTCAATCCTGGCTTTGAGCGGTGCATTTTTGTCAATGGTGACATCTCAACTGGGTAGTCTGTGATGAAAGTAGGCTGAATGAATGTGCCCTCACAAGTCTCACCGAAGATCTCGTCGATGAGCTTACCCTTACCCATTGTCTCGTCAACCTCGATGTCGAGCTTCTTGGCAACCTCGCGAATCTCATCCTCGTTCATAGGATAGAGGTCATAGCCGGTCTTCTCCTTGATAGCATCGAGGATAGGGAGGCGGCGGAATGGAGCCTTGAATGAGATAACCTTACCGTCGATCTCAACCTCTGGCTTGCCATTAACGGCGGTACAGATAGTCTCGAGCATCTTTTCTGTGAAGCCCATACCCCAGTTGAGATCCTTGTATGATACGTAAAGCTCCATACATGTGAACTCTGGGTTGTGAGTCTTGTCCATACCCTCGTTACGGAAGTTCTTGCCCATCTCATATACACCCTCAAAACCACCTACGATAAGGCGCTTCAGATAAAGCTCTGTAGCGATACGCATATACATATCCTGATTCAGAGCGTTGAAATGGGTGATGAATGGACGAGCCGAAGCACCACCTGCTATGTTCTGGAGAATAGGAGTATCTACCTCTGTATAGCCGGCACCATCAAGGATGCTGCGCATAGTACGGATGATAGTAGCACGCTTGAGGAAGGTCTCCTTCACACCCTCGTTCACTACAAGGTCAACATAGCGCTGACGATAGCGAAGCTCTGGGTCATCGAATTTGTCATATACATTGCCGTCTGCGTCTGTCTTTACGATTGGCAGAGGCTTGAGAGACTTAGAGAGAAGTGTAAGCTCCTGAGCATGAACTGAAATCTCGCCAGTCTTTGTGCGGAACACATAACCCTTAACGCCGATGAAGTCACCAATGTCAAGGAGTTTCTTGAATACGGTGTTATAGAGTTCCTTGTCCTCTCCAGGGCAAATCTCGTCGCGCTTAACATAGACCTGAATACGGCCTTTTGAGTCCTGAAGCTCTGCGAAACCAGCCTTACCCATGATACGGCGGCCCATCATACGACCGGCGATGCTTACCATACGGCTGTTCTCTGGAGTTGGTGTGCCAGGCACCTCATTGCCCTCTGCATCTTTCTCTGTTGGGAGGTCAACGAAGTTGTCGCGAATCTCATCGCTCCAAGCGTCAACCACATATTCTGCTGCAGGGTATGGCTCGATACCCATGTCACGAAGCTGTTGCAGACTCTCGCGTCTGCCTATCTCCTGCTCACTAAGTTCAAGTATGTTCATTAGAATATTCTGTTTGTTAATTATCGATAATTCTTTAATGGGCAGACCCTCTAAATCTCCCTGCGCAGGGAGACTTTTTCGCTCTCAGGCTCTCTCCCTATGCAGGGAGAGCGGGGAGAGGGTCTATATTTGTGAGTGCAAAGTTACTAAAAATTCAACTGTAAACCAAATTTTCTGACACAATTTTTCCCTTTGAATCTAACTAATGTCAGTTCGACGAATTAACCATATAGCAGCAAGCTGCAAAATCCACAGCGTGGGCTACACGAATTTCCGTGAATTACCCGTGAATTTTTCGTAAATTCTAAGCAAATGTATCGAATAAAGAAAAATTCACGATAATTTGCGGCTAATTCACGGATAATTCACGTAGCCAAGCGCAGCGTTTAATTTGGTCGAATTCACGTTAACTACCTTGTTTCTACAGCATTTTGAATAATGATTATCAGCATATTAAAATTAATGCGATATTAACGTGACATTGACGGACATTATACGTTTTTCTCTGCGAGATAACATTAATTTCCATGAATATCACATTAATATCGCATTAATTTTGGTTTCATCGAGATTTGTCGAAGCCCCACAAATCGTAGTGGAGAAACTCCACGTTATTTTACAATTACATTTAGTCATCACCCTCTACCAATCTAAAATAGTTACCTTTTTCGTCAATAACATCGTGTGAAAAAAGTATTTGATAAATGTTAGTTTTGTCAGAGAATGTTAGAAGTGTAAATTTTCTACTATCATAATCAAAATCCACATTAATCTCTTTTTTATCGATATTATATCCTTTCCCGCTATAATGTCCCTCTTGGGCTAATGTATTCAACATTGGCTCGTATATTTTTGTTAATGAATCCAGTGCAGACTCGAAATCATAGCCTATTTTACCTAAGTACATTATTGATGAACAACCATTACCGATTGTAAATGTTTGATTCTCTTTAAAGATAGGCTCTTCTTGCATATCTGCTTTATTTCCTTCTTCCGGACTATACCATGATCTATGATAATAATAACCCTTCGTGTCCAGTACGTCCGAGTACATTGCGCAATCGCCATATACAATACCAAAAAACATTCTGTCGTCGTAATCAAATAAGACTTTTAATGGCTGTTTGATTATTTCCGAATGAATAGCTTTTAGTTTTCTTAGAGAATCTAACGCTGTATCAAAATTACTGCCGATTCTTCCCTCATATTGGAGTTTTTCGGCAGGCTTTGCCTTAATCCCGATTTGGGTTAAATCGGGCATTATAGGATCTTCATCATGTGCATCATTATTGCATGCAACAAGAAGGGTAGCGAATAACCCAAGTATAACAATCTGTTTCATATTATTCTAATTTTTAATGTTATGCATTTGCAGCAATAAACAAGAACTGCAAAAAGAAAAAGTGTATTTTTTTTCATAAAAACAAAACTTTTTTGTTAAACATTTCAAAGATACGAATTAATATTGTAATTAGGTTAGACTTTCCTGTTTTTTTTAGAAATATTTAAGAATTGTGGAATCTACACTTTTCCACAATGCATACGCTACTCTTTCCTTACTTATGAGGTGAATTCCATTGCTGGAAGTTCCGTTGTTTTTCCGTTCTTCCTCCTAAGATACTCCATCGATAATCCATCGATAATCCATCGATAATCCATCGTTTCGATGGAGATGCTATGGAGTATCGATGGAGTAATGATGGAGAAACATAAGAGTTACAAGGGGAGGTCAACCTTTTTAATTAACGTGAATTCGACGAAATTATAGTTTCTTTGTTTCCACTATGTGGAGCTACGTAAATTAACGTAAATTGAACGTGAATTTTCCATAAATTCTTTTCCTTTCATTGATATACGCTGAATGGTTAAAAAATGTGATATTTTTTGTTATTTTGAAAAAGATTATTACCTTTGTTGCCCATAAAAGCTAAATGGCGGTTTCCGCTAATAATAAATTTAAATGTAAACAAGAAATTATTAAATCTAAGCAAAATGAAAAAAGTATTTCTTTTCGCTTGCGTGGCTTTCGCGCTCGCAAGCTGCGGCAACAAGGCTGCTTCAAATGAGGAGGTTAAGGAAGATACAGTAGCTGTTGCAACTGACAGCGATGAGGCTGCAGAGGTTACTACTGCCCTTGAAGATGCTCTCAAGGAAGAGACAAAGGATCCTGCTAAGATCGAGGCTACTCTCACAAAGGTTAAGGATGAGTATGCTAAGCTCGTTGAGGAAGGTAAGGTTGAGGAGGCTAAGAAGTATGCCCTCAAGATTCAGGAGTTTATCAGCAACAACTCTGAGTCTCTCAAGTCTGCTGCTAATAATGCAACTGTAGTTTCTCTCATTGATGGTATCAAGAACCTCCCAACAAGTGCTGAGGCTACTGCACAGGATGCCGTTGCTGCTGTTAAGGCTGATGCCAAGACCGTAGGTGATGCTGCTAAGAATACTGCTGAGGCTGCTGCTACAAATGCTGCCAATAATGCAAAGTCGGCTGCTGAGACCAAGGTGAACGCGGAAAAGGCAAAGGCTGAGGCTAAGGTGAACGATGCTGCCAACAAGGCTGCTGACAAGGTGAACGATGCTGCTAACAAGGCTAATACTGCTATTGGTAACGCAGCTAACAAGTTGTTAGGGAAATAAAGCCTAACCAAGCCTTCCCAAAGGGAAGGATGTTATATAGTATTGCCGCTCATAGGAAATCCGTATAGGAACCTATGGGCGGCAATTATTATTTACCCCAATGATTAGAAATACTATCTAAAAAACTCCCCCTTGGGGGGCTGGGGGGCTTTTATTTTGCCTTCGTATTCTGTGGTCTCTGTCTTATACCCATACGAGCCTCTGCCACATTCACTACGTAGTCGCCGAGTTTCTCGCACTCAGAGATAATATCCATGTAGATAGTGCCGATGGCATAGGTGTATTTCTGATCGTCTATATCGCTGATATTCTGAGTCTTGAGCTGGTTGCGGAAGTTATTGATCTCAGTCTCGATATTGAATACCTTGTTGATGTCAAGAGTCTCACGATAACCGTTCATAAGGGTGTTCATCTCTGTAAGAGACTGATCTGCAAGCGACATCATCTGAGTGATGTGGCTATACTGCTCGTCTGTGAAGTCTTCCTTACCTGTGATCTTACGGTTGAGTGAGCGGGCAATGTTATAGCAGGAGTCGCCGATAGACTCAATCTCTGAAATCTCACGGAGCATGGCACGAACCTTTGCCTTGGTTGCATCAGATAGACGCTCTGAAGATACCTCGTTGAGATACAGACCAATCTCAAGCTCAATATTGTCGGTTATTGCCTCATACTTCTCTATGCGTGAGAACTTCTTCACGAAGTCTGTACGGTTCTTCTCTGCAAGAAGCTCGCAGACGAGGTGGAACATCTTCTGAGTGTGTGAAGAGAAAGAACGAATCTCCTTTTCTGCCTCAAGCACGGAAAGCTCAGGAGTCTGCATGAAGCCGGAACTGATGAAGCGAAGTCTGAACTCTTCCTCTTCCTCCTTGCCCTTAGTCTTAGTGATGACGCGACATACAATCTGCTCAATATAAGGAATGAACCAGATGAGGATAGCCGTGTTGATCACGTTAAAGGTGGTGTGGAATGTAGCCAGGACGGTTGGCAGGAGCTTTGCATCGGCAGCAGTAGCACCCTCTGTTGGGAAACCTACTATATTACATACGAAGTTGATGAATATGCGGAAGATGCAGAGTGCCCAGATAACACCGAAGATGTTGAAGAACATGTGGGCAAAGGCTGCTCTACGAGCCTGGATATTTGCTGTGAGAGCTGCTACGTTAGATGTAACGGTAGTTCCGATGTTCTCGCCCATAACGAGCGCTATGCCGAGATAGATAGGCATTACACCTGTTGAGCAAAGTGCCATGGTGATAGCCATCACGGCTGCTGATGACTGCACGCATACGGTCATTATGCCACCTATGATGAGGAATATGAAGTATGTGAGATAGTTGTCATCAAATGACTCAAAGAATTCTATAACGGCAGGAATCTCCTCTAAGTGCATATCCGTGCCGGTAGCCTTCAGGGTTCCCAGACCGAGCAAGAGGAAACTGACACCGAAGAGGAAATCGCCTATTGACTTGCGCCTCTTGCTATAAATAAGGATTATAGCTATGAAGAAAGCCGGCCAGACAAAGTCGGTGATGTTGAACGAGAAACCCGCAGACATGATCCACGCCGTGAACGTGGTGCCTATGTTTGCGCCCATGATGATGGAGATAGCCTGGGCAAGCGTCAGCAAACCTGCGTTTACGAAGCTAACGGTCATGACCGTGGTAGCTGTAGAAGACTGTACGGATGCTGTGACGAAAGCACCTGTGAGCATACCCGTGAAGCGGTTCTTGGTCATTGCCTGAAGTACGTGACGTAGCTGTGAGCCAGCCATTTTCTGCAATGATTCGCTCATGGACTTCATACCGTACATCAGTAGTGCCAATGAGCCGACAACTTTCAAAATTAATAAGGGTGACATATTTTTTTCTTGTTTTTAGCCTAACCAAGCCTTCCCAAAGGGAAGGATGTTTTTATACATTTTTTCGCTAAAAGAAGGCTTGGTCATTATTCTTATGATTTGTTTATGACGTTTGTCTTACTATCTAACATCCTTCCCTTTGGGAAGGCTTGGTTAGGCTTTATCCTTCCCGGAAGAAATCAAGTGCTTCCTCAATCTCTTCCTTAGTGGCTGTCTGGTTGATGCGGATGTCACCTATGCCACCGAGTAGCGTGAAATTAATCACGCCAGCAATATTCTTCTTGTCATGCGTCATGAGTTCAAGAAGGGTAGGGTAGTCATCGCACGTTATTGGCAGAATGCCGTAGTTCTCACGGATGAACTGCACGGTCTGGCGCAGCACCTGAGCAGGGAATCCCACCTTCTTGGCTGCAAGATAAAGCTCAGGTATTATGCCCCAAGCTACGGCATAGCCATGCAGCACAGGGGTGTGCTGCATTGCCCATGACTCAAAGGCGTGACCTGCGGTGTGGCCCAGGTTGAGAGCCTTGCGAATGCCATGCTCATGCGGGTCTTCCTCCACTATACGCTCCTTCACCTGTACGCTCTCAGCCACCATGCGTTGCAGTTGCCTGAGGTCAGGGTTCATAAGGTCGAAGTTTATCAGCTCTGCCCACATGGCTGTATAGTCAGCCTTGGTAGCCTCAGAAACAGGGAATGCCTTACGCAATATAAGGCCATGTTTCAGCATCTCTGCATAGCCGGATGCAATGTTCTCGTGGTCGAGAGTCTTTAGGAACTCTGTGCAGAGAATCACATATTTAGAATCATTGAATACTCCAATCTCGTTCTTCAGTCCACCGAAGTTAATTCCTGTCTTGCCACCTACCGAAGCATCTACCATAGAGAGTAGTGTGGTAGGTATGTTGATGAAGTTGATGCCGCGCTTGAAAGTGCTTGCCGCAAAGCCTCCAAGGTCTGTTATCATGCCGCCGCCGAGGTTGATTAGCAGAGAGTGGCGTGTGGCACCTCCCTTCTGCAATCCCTCCCACACATGGGCTGTAGATTCCAGAGTCTTAGCCATGTCGGTAGCACCTATTGTTATCATCTGTGCACCCGACAGGCACTCATAGCCGCTGATTACAGGCCAGCATTTCTCAACCGTCGTTGTGTCGGTAAGCACGAAGATGCGGTCGTGCTCGCAGTCAGCTATGGCTGATGCCAGCTCTTTTTCAAGATTCTGAGATATAATGACTCGTTGATTCATTATTTTTAGAATTGTTATTATTTGTCGTAAGATGAAAGGCGAAAGTCGATTGTCTCCAGCCGTTCGTCCTTACACATCAGGCGTTTGTCTTTAGCCTTTTTAAGATTCTGGGTACAAAGATACACATATTTTCGAGAAAAAGCAAAAAAAAGTTCAAAATGCGTTAAACTTTTTAGCATAATTCACGTATATTAGTTGAATCGGTTCAAAAGTTGGGAAGTACGAAAGGTGCAGAAGAGATTGCATATTATCATACTCGAAAACTATGAACTACTGTAATTAAAAAGGGTAAAGTAAATAGTGTAAAGAGTAAAGAAGATATACAATTTTTATATCTGACACTTGGAAAACTTCGTTTAAAAAAGGGAAATCATAATAAAACTACAATATGAAACAAAGAATTTTAGCGCTTGCTTCGCTTGTGCTCGTATGCTGTGGTGCAATGGCACAGAATCGTGTGGTAAGCGGCACAATCCTCGACAAAGAGACAAAAGAGCCTCTTATGCAGACAACAGTTCAGTTGCTCAAGACTGACTCCACGTTTGTTACTGGTGCTGCATCGGCAGAGGACGGTACTTTCAAGGTAACAGCCCCAGAGGACGGAAAGTACATTCTGAGAATGACCAACATTGGCTATACCAATGTGTATCGTAACATTACCGTGGCAGAGTCTAAGGATGTGGCTCTCGGCAACATCAATATGGCTACAGATGCCGTGATGCTGAAGGAGGTTGTGGCTAAGGGCGTGGCTCAGAAGCTTGTTGTAAAGGAAGATACCTTTATATATAATGCTGCTGCCTATCGCACTCCAGAGGGTTCTGTTGTTGAGGAACTCGTAAAGCGTCTGCCAGGTGCACAGGTTGATGAGAATGGTAAGATCACCATCAATGGTAAGGAGGTAAAGAAGATCAAGGTTGATGGTAAGGAGTTTATGACAGGTGATACCCAGACTGCCTTGAAGAACCTCCCTACATCTATCATTGAGAAGGTAAGGGCTTATGATGAGAAGTCTGATATGGCTCGTATGACTGGTGTTGACGATGGTGATGAAAGTACTATCCTCGACTTTGGTATCAAGCCAGGCATGAACAAGGGATTTCTTGGTAATGCTGACCTCGCAATTGGTAATAAGGACCGCTATGCAGGGCGCGTTATGGCTGGTATTATGAAGGACAATAGCCGACTCATCCTGTTTGGAAATGCCAACAACACTAATGATCGTGGCTTTGGCGGTCGTGGTGGTCGTGGTGGCGCAGGTAATGGCTTGCAGGCAAATAAGATGCTTGGTCTTAACTATAACTATGAGGTTAAGGATAAGATTATCTTTGATATCAATGGTCGCTGGAATCATAGTGATGCAGATAAGGTTTCAACTACATTCTCAGAGAACTTTGTGAACAGAACTGGTGCTTTCCGCAACAGTATGTCAGGTTCACAGAGCCGTAGCAATAACTTCAACTTCGGTAGCCGTCTTGAGTGGCATCCAGATACTTTGACCACCATTCAGTTGCGTCCAAGCCTCACTTTCTCTAATAGCGACTCAAACTCTGAGAGTGCCAACGCATCTTTCTCAAGGAATCCATATTCTTATGATGAGGATATAGATCCTCTTAATCAGCAACTTATGGAGAATATGGCAAAGTTGCATCCAGAGGACTCTATCCTTGTAAACCGCAATTCTAACAAGAGTCTCAGGCATAGCGACTCTTTCCAGTTCAACGTAAATGCTACTGTCAGCCGTAAGCTCTCAAGCCGTGGCAATAGCCTTACTATTCAGGGAAGATATTCAAAGTCTGATAGCGATGATGAGTCTGCAAGCTCTCAGGAGACAGACCTCTATCGTATCAAGAATATCACAGGTGCAGACTCCGTATATTTCAAGAACCGTTATAACACGGCTCCTAATAATAGCTATAACTATCAGATTTCCGCTTCTTATTCCGAGCGTCTCTCTAAGTACTCTTTCCTTGTACTGAGATATATGTATAAGTTCAGCGATAGAGACAACGAGCGTAGCACATACGACTTTAGCAACATCAGTACATTCGGACAGGGTGCAAGTCTCGCTTATAACGCTTTTGATGATTTCATTGGCAGATATCAGCCTCTAAATCTCAACTCTCCTTATTACAGCGACTCTCTCAGCCGTCATACGGAGTATAAGAACTACACTCATGAGCTTGAGCTTACATGGCGTCGCACTACAAACGCCTACAATCTCAACCTTGGTGTACTCTATCAGCCACAGACTCAGAATCTCCTTTACAAGTATCTCGGACAGAGCTTCGATGTAAAGCGTAGCGTTAGCAATATCAGTCCTACTCTCGACTTCCGTTATAAGTTCAACAAGAGAAAGAGTCTCCGCCTGAACTATCGTGCAAGCACCGACCAGCCTTCAATGACTGATATGTTGCCTATGGTTGATGATAGTGACCCTATGAACATCAGGGTTGGTAATCCGGAGTTGAAGCCTTCTTTCACTCAGAGATTCACACTTCGCTATAACAACTATGTGCAGAGCCACTTCAGCAGTATCATGGCATTTATCAACTATAGCAACACCAATAACAGCGTTGCTAATATGGTGACATACGATGAGAAGACTGGCGGTCAGACTAACAAGCCAATGAACATTGACGGTAACTGGAACATCAACAGTGCCCTGATGTTTAATGCTGCTATTGATACTACAGGTATCTGGAACTTCAACAGCTTCTCTAACATCCGCTATACCAACAGTGTGAACTACGTGAACCTCAACAGGTCTGCCGTTGCTGACAAGAACTACACTCGTAGCACTTCTCTTGGGCAGAACCTCGGTTTCAGCTACCGCAATGGCTGGCTTGAGGTTGAGCTTAACGGTAACGTGAATTATACTATCAACAAGAATAAGTTGCAGCCAAATCGTGATTTGAATACATGGGATTACCAGTATGGTACGGACATCACGGCTACTGCACCTTGGGGAACAGCATTCTCTACAAGTGCTCACATGTCTTCACGTCGTGGATATTCAGCAGGTGCCAATACCAATGAGTTCATCTGGAACCTACAGCTTTCTCAGAGTCTCCTCAAGGGTAAGCCTCTCACAGTCTCTTTGCAATTCTATGATGTGCTGAACAATAAGAGCAGCTTCACCCGCAACATTGATGCTACTGGTAGCACGGATTCTTGGTCAAATAGCATCAACAGCTATGTAATGCTCCACGTTATCTATCGTTTTAATGCCTTTGGTGGTAAGAATGCCCGTGGCGGTTTCGGAGGTCCTGGTGGTCCTGGTGGCTCAGGCGGTCGTGGTGGCTTTGGCGGTGGCCGTGGCGGTCGTGGTGGCGGCGGTTTCGGTGGTGGCCGTGGCGGCTTCGGCGGTGGAAGATTCTAAGCTACGCTAATTGATAATTGAAATTTGAAAATTCTTGGTTTGATTAAATGATAATACGAAAACTGATTGTTTCGTTTTTTATGGTGGTATCCTCTGCTTGTGTACATGCACAGGTGGAGGATTATCTGCAATATGTACCTACTGCGATGAATTTCGCCCTTGAGCCTTGTGGCGTAAAGCCGGCACATAACCTCAAGGATAGGTTGTTTGTGACGGTTGCTGCATGGGGCATGACCTATGGCATAGCTGGAGGCTTGAAGATGACGGTACATGAATGGCGACCTGATGACTCTGACGATAAGGCATTCCCTTCAGGACATAGTGCAAAGGCTTTCTGTGGTGCTAATCTGGTGATGCGTGAGTATAAGGATGTTTCGCCGTGGATAGGCATCTCTGCATACGCTATTGCCGCTACTACCGCCACTCTTCGTGTGACGCATAAGAAACATTATGTCCACGATGTTCTTGCCGGTGCTGCTATCGGCTATCTCTCAACGGAAGCCGCCTATCTAATGCTCCCTCTCTGGCAGAAGCTGACAACCAAGAAGGAAAAGGGTGATGACGGCAAAGGGAATACAGCCATAGCCATATTCCCTTCCGCAAGCACCGAGCATTTGGGCGTTACTGGTGCTATCGTCTTTTAGTTTTTTGTCCTATGCGTGAAGAAACTCCTCATCGTCCTCCTGTCAGGAGATTACAAACATTAGTTAAATATCTGTGAAGGAAGATGTAGATCAGCAAGCACAATATGATCGTGGTAGTAGGTACTACAAAATATAAAAATAGCATAGAGTAAGTATTATCGGGAAGGTGGAGAGCTATGAATAAAACCTTTCCGATAATTTTTATTATGAGAGTGTGAAGGGCGAAGATGAAGAAGCTGCAATTTGCCAAGGTCATATTAACTTTCACTCTTCCTTTTTCTATAAGATATGAAGCTATTGTTACGGTTGATATGATTCCTGCAAGAATACCTGCATTGTGGATATATGTATTGTAGCCAGTATTCTTTGTGAGAGTATCTACTATTGCCAAAAGAAGGTATAATACGGGCATGTATTTGATTTTCCGCATATAATCAACAAAACTCATCTTGTTGATACTGAAATATGCTCCACACGAAAAGAAGAATGCAGCACAGGAGAATGGGCCGAGATAGCTTTCGTCTAAATGTAATGGCTTTAGGAAATACCATATTATACCTAAGAAAGTAATGAATAATCCTCCCGTTTTTTTTATGAACCAATAAATAATTGGGGTAAGAATAACCATTACTATTAACTCTCGGACATACCACATCGGAGTATTGATCGGAAGCGGGACGAGGTTGACATTGGCTGTTGCATCTTCAACAATGGGATTTACGAATATACCTTCATTGGGAGAATATGCAAAGAAAGTCTTGAAAATCCTTTCTGGAGACAATATGATATTCATATTTGACTCATTAGGAAAGATTGACGAAATGAAAGGAAGTTTCTTTGATGACGATATTAAAATGGCAATTATATTCCATAAGAAATATGGTATTACCAATGTCATGGTCCTTGTGCGTAACTTCTGCTTGTACACA
Organism: uncultured Bacteroidales bacterium; assembly: GCA_902801425.1. GTDB lineage: Bacteria > Bacteroidota > Bacteroidia > Bacteroidales > Bacteroidaceae > Prevotella. Next base: position 23,942 of record CADCIQ010000045.1, read on the forward strand.
CTATAATTAAAGTCCTTACGGTAGAAAAAAAGAAAGCCTGATATTAAAAAGAACAAGGGGACGCAAAGGCGTGGCAATACTTCACTGAAGAAGTTTATTATGTAATAATACCAATCTGGGTTGTTGAGACCGCATTTAATGCCATTTATTGTAAAACCATCATTCACTATGTTAAAATGAATGAATGCCACTCCGACCGTAAGTGGAAAACGCAGATAGCTGATAGTTTTTGACAAAAGTTCGTCGTTTGTCATTGTTCAATTATTATGTCTGTCAAATACCCGGAAACAGACTTTGTTTATCTTGTTTTGTTGACTACAAAAGAAAAAGCGGGGTATCTGTTTTCTGCTCGTTTGCAATGTTTTTGACTCGCTTTTCGAAATCGCTCAAAAACAAAGTGTTAGCGACGCATTTTATAATGTAGTGCTTGTTCATAAGGCTTATCAAGCAAAAAACAGGTTGTAGTATTTGTCTGTAAAACATAAAGCCGCTTTCTGCATGCGTAATTCTCATAGACACCCTATATTATTCCTCCTCTTCGTCGTCAAGGTCGAGATCAAAGTCATCGTCAAAGCCGAACATGGCAGGCTCTACGAATGCGTCCATGGCACGGCGATCCTTCTTCGTTGGGCGACCTGTGCCACGAGCACGATCTACGAAACCGCTGATGCGTGACATCTCCAGAAGCTCGTATTGCTTTGGATCTGTCACGTTCTCGTATATCTCAGGAACGAGTTTCGCACCTACGCGGTTCTCTATCGCCTTTAGCACCTTGAAAGAGTAGGTGATAGGCGGTTTCTTGACAGATACTGTCTCTCCGACCTTTATTATATGGCTTGGCTTGATGTTCACACCGTTCTTGGTCACACGACCGTTCTTGCAAGCATCAGCAGCTATGCTGCGAGTCTTGAAGATACGTGCAGCCCATAGCCATTTGTCTATGCGAGCTTGTTCGTTCATTATTTCTTGTTGTATTGGTTCATTGTCCTCTGTATGCCTGCAAGGACGAAACTCTTGATAATCTCGCGGGCTGTGTCTATGCAAGGCTGAAGAATCTTCTTGTCCTCGTCAGAGAACTTGCCGAGAACCCAATCCACTTGCTGACCCTTGTTGAACTCGCTGCCTATGCCCATGCGGAGACGCGCATACTGCTGGCCTATGAGCTGCTGAATATGTCCCAAGCCGTTGTGACCGCCGTTAGAACCATTGCCTCTGAGACGCATCTTCCCGAGAGGAAGCGCAAGATCGTCAACGATGACGAGAAGATTCTCATTCGGAATATTCTCTTTCTCAAGCCAATAGCGCACGGCATTGCCGCTGAGGTTCATATATGTGGTAGGTTTCAGCAGAATGAGCTTACGACCTTTCACGCTTGTCTCTGCCACATATCCGTAACGCTTATCTTCAAAGGTTACGCCCTGCTCTTCGGCAAAGCTATCTATGACCATCCAACCAGCGTTATGACGGGTTTCGTGATATTCTGATCCTGGGTTTCCGAGACCGACGATTAAGAATTTTTCCATTAAATAATAAATGAAAAATGAAAAGTGAAAAGTGGAAAATACAGTATGTAATCTGATTTTGCTAATCTGTATTTTTATTTTTTCATTTTTAATTTAAAAAAGGGCATCCTTTTCAGATGCCCTTTTATGTTTTGTTGTCAGTAAAACGTGGTTTACTTCTTAGCAGCAGCCTCAGCAGCAGCGGCAGCAGCAGCACGTGTCATCTTGACAGAGCATACAACTACTTCCTTGCTTGTAGCGAGTTCGAGACCATCGTAGTGGAGTGAACCAACCTTGATTGACTTACCAATCTCAAGATTTGTAACATCAACATCGAGCTTCTCTGGAATGTTGCTGTAAGGAGCAGTAACCTTGAGCTGACGGATAGAGAGGCTCATACGACCACCGGCACGTACACCAGCAGCGTGACCAACGAGGTTTACAGGGATACCAACAGTGATTGGCTTCTCAGGAGTTACCTCGAAGAAATCAACGTGAAGGAGAGCGTCTGTTACTGGGTGGAACTGGAGCTCCTTGAGGATAGCAATGTGCTTCTCGCCCTCGATGTCGAGGTTGATAACATAGATGTTTGGAGTGTAAACGACCTTACGAAGCTCTGCGAATGACACTGTGAAAGCCTTAGCTACAGGAAGACCGTTCTCGTCTCTTTTCTCACCGTAGAGGTTACATGGTACGAGACCTTCCTTACGCATCAGCTTTGATGCCTTCTTACCCATGTCAGTTCTGTTCTGACCTTTTACTGAAATTTCTAACATAATTTGTGTTACTCTAAATTAAGTTGTTAAACGATAAATTGTTAATTGCTTAATTCGCCATCACACGAGAATGTCATCTCGATTTTCGGGATGTGCTCAAAAAAGCGGTGCAAAGGTACTGATATTTCTTGACTTATGCAAGGATTTTTACGGAATTCGTCACTTTTTCTGCTAAAAATGCTTATTTTATTTGGATAATAGCGTCATTTTTCATAATTTTGCACTCGTTAATGAATAGATTGTAGCCTGAAGCGCAGGTTAGCTAATGGAAACAGTCAACCCAAAAAGATAAAAAGACTAATATAGGTGCAATGATTAATAGAGAACTAATCCGTATCAAAGCCGTGCAACTTACCTATGCGTATTTCCAGAACGGTAACCATAACATCGACAATGCTGAAAAGGAACTTGTTTTCAGTCTGTCAAAATCGTATCATCTTTATAATTACCTCCTTCAGCTCATCGTTGAAGTGACAAAGATGGCGCGCAAGCACCTTGAAGTAGCTTCTGCACGCGCTCAGCGTGAGGGACAACCTGTTCCTTCTTCCAAGTTCGTTGATAATAAGTTAGCTTTCCAACTTGAGATTAACAAGATGTTGCAGGAGTTCTATGACGGACAGAAGCATATATGGGAAGATAACATTGAATACGTGAAGAAACTTTATCTCCAGATTGAGGCAAGCGATATATATAAGGAGTACATGAATGATGCCGACAACAGCTATGAGGCTGATCGTGAGCTTTGGCGTAAGATATACCGTCAGCACATTCAGGATAATGACGACCTTGCTGCCGTTCTCGAGGAAATCAGTCTTTACTGGAATGATGACAAGGATGTGGTTGACACATTCGTGTTGAAGACTATCAAGCGTTTTGAGGAAAAGTCAAATGCGAACTTTGAGTTGCTTCCAGAATATCGTGATGAGGAGGATCGTGAGTTTGCACGCAAGTTGTTCCGTGCCTCTATCCTCAATACGGAGCAGTACCAGCGCTATATGACAGAGGCTTCCCTTAACTGGGATTTCTCTCGTCTGGCTTATATGGATGTTATAATCATGCAGTTGGCTATTACCGAGATGCTCAACTTCCCTAACATCCCTGTCAATGTGACTATCAACGAGTATGTGGAGCTTGCGAAACTCTATTCAACTCCCCGTTCTGGTGGATATATCAACGGTATGCTTGATGCTATTGCCCGTCATCTCATTGAGACAGGCAAGATGTTGAAGGTGATGCCCGAGAAGAAATAAACCCCACCCAAACCCATACCAAAGTGGGATGTTCGTTTATTGTAAGATAAACCTCGTTGGGGAATCAAATGAAATAAATTACAAGTAAAATAATTAAAACCGAATTCCAAGCGCGGCTGAAGTTAAGGATGGTACTATAAACATCCTTCCCTTTGGGAAGGCTTGGTTAGTCTTATATGACATCAATTTTTCTTGCAGCACAGGCCCAGCAGGGTGGTGGCTACTCTATGTTGATTATGATGGTTGTGCTTCTTGCAATCATGTGGTTCTTTATGATTCGTCCTCAGCAGAAGAAGCAGAAAGAGATTCGTAATTTCCAGAACTCCCTTCAGGAGGGTACGGAGGTCGTGACTGGTGGCGGTCTTCATGGTACAGTGAAGAAGATCAACTTAGAGAAGAACACCGTTGACATAGAGATTGCTCGTGGCGTTGTTGTGGCTTGCGACAAGAACTATGTCTTTGCTGATGCTGCCGCTGCTCAGCCAACAAAGTAAACTAAATTGGAATAGGTGAACAACCCAAGGGGCGTCAAGCCGTACAAGGTGATAAAGGACTTCTTGTTCAGTGCTGTGAATAAGGAGTTCTTTGTGTTTCTCTTTTTCCTTGCCGTGAGTGCCGGATTCTGGTTTATGACGGTGCTTAATGAGACGACAGAGAAAGAGATTCCTGTGCCTGTGCAGCTTGTCGGCATACCAAATAATATAGTGATAACAGAGCCGCTGCCAGACACTATCCGTGTGGTGGTGCGTGATAAGGGATTTGTGTTGATGTCTTACCTTCATGGCGACATTATAAAGCCGTTAAGGGTCAATTTCACTTCCTATGCGCGTGGCAATGGCAAGGGTGGCATCGCTATATCTGAGGTGCAGAAAACCTTGGGCACAATGTTATATGCCAGCAGTAAGATAGTCTCTATAAAGCCGGATAAACTGGATTTCCTGTTCAATTTCGGAATGTCGAAGATGGTCAGAGCGCATATAGACGGCATTATAAGACCTGCTGATACGTATTATCTTGCCCGTACCTATATGTCTCCTGATAGTGTCAAGATTTATGCTTCTCAGGCGGTTCTTGACAGTATTAAGGAATTGTTCACGGAGAGTCTTGATCTTGTAGGTTTCAAAGATACTGTCACCCGCGATATTCCTTTGAAGAAGATTAAGGGTGTTAAGATGGTGCCTGACCATATCAAGGCTACTTTCTATCCTGATATGCTTACGGAGAAGGTTGTGCAGGTACCTATCGTTTCTGTCAATATGCCTGATGGGCTTGTTCTTCGTACTTTCCCTACACAGATAAAAGTGAAGGTGGTTGTTGGGCGTAGTCGTGTAGATGCTATCCGTGCAGAGAACTTTAGCGTGGTAGTTGACTATGCTGATGTGACTGCACATCCTTCAGACAAGTGCAATCTCATTCTGCGTACTGTGCCAAAGGGCGTTGCAAGCGCAAGTCTTGAGATGCAGCAGGTGGATTATCTCATAGAGAGTCTTAGGTAAATGAGAATAGCTATAACAGGAGGCATAGGCTCAGGTAAGTCTTATGTATGCCAAAGGCTCAGGGAGCGTGGCATTGGGGTTTATGACTGTGATGCAGGTGCCAAGAAACTCATGGCTTCATCAGAAGAAATAAGAAGTGCTCTCGTGAAGCTGATAGGCGAGGATGCCTATGATGGCTGGACGCTCAATAAGGCGGTAGTGGCTAAGTTCCTGCTTGAGTCAGAAAGCAATAAACTGGCTATCAATGCAATAGTTCATCCTGCTGTGATACGCGACTTCTATGATACTGGTCTCCAATGGATGGAGAGTGCTATTTTATATGAGGCGCATCTTGAGCATACCGTGGATAAAGTAGTGTGTGTAGCAGCTCCAGAGGATGTAAGGATTGAGAGGGTAGCCAAGCGCGATTCTATCTCAAAGGAAAGAGCCAAGCAATGGATTGATGCTCAGATTCCTCAGACAGAGGTTGCTCAGCGTGCTGATGCCGTTATCGTGAATGATGGGGTAGAGGACATAGAGGTGCAGATAGACAAGGTATTGACCTTGTTCGGAATAGAATTCTAATTGAAGTTTCGCAAACTCAACTTCAATGGGTTTAAGGTTTTAAGGGGGGGGGGATCGTTAATGATATCCTGATCAAATAACCCTTAACCAAAGAACCTTTTAACCTGTTGCTTAGCTATGCGAAAGTTGAGATACTAATCATTATAAAACAATAAAAAAAGAAAAATGCAACAGACAATTCTTGCCATTTCTGGCAAACCAGGACTTTACAAGTTAGTTTCACGCGGTAAGATGAATCTTATCGTTGAGTCGCTCGATGCAAGCCACAAGCGTATGCCTGCTTTCGCTACCGACCGTGTTACTTCACTTGCTGATATCGCTATGTACACTTACGAGGAAGATGTTCCTTTGATGAAGGTTCTCGCTGCTCTCCGTGACAAGGAGGAGGGGAAGAAGTCTTCTATTAACTATAAGAAGGCAACTGGTGCAGAGCTTCAGGAGTACTTTGGTTCTTTCCTTCCAGATTTCGACCGTGAGCGCGTTCACACAAGTGATATCAAGAAACTCCTTCAGTGGTATGATATCCTCGTAGAGGCAGGCATCACGGATTTCGAGGAGTCTATGACTCCTACTGAGGGTGACAATATTGACGACAGAAAGTAAAATTGATGTGAAGAGTCAGGAGTTTGCATAACTCTTGACTTTTCATTTCATTTAGAATGCTTAGAGAATAATGTTTTTGGATATCGTTTCTATCGTAATTGGCATTTTTGTTGTACTCAAGGGGGCGGACTTTCTTACGGATGGTGCCGTGTCTTTGGCTCAGCGTGCAGGTATTCCTGAGATGGTCATTGGTCTTACGGTCGTTGCTCTTGGCACATCTATGCCAGAGTTGTTCGTTAGTCTTACCTCTGCCATTCAGGGAACTACTGATCTTGCTGTGGCAAATGTGGTTGGTAGTAATATCTTTAATGTACTGCTTATTGCAGGAACGGCAGCAGCCGTTGCTCCTATGACGATATCCAAAGGTACCGTGCGCAGGGATATTCCTGTGGCTGTCGGTGCTTCTCTCATTCTCTTGCTCTTTGGCGTATATGGTGAGATAAATCGATGGGCAGGAGCTCTTTTCGTGATTCTTCTCATTGCATATATGATATATGCGGTAAAGACTGCCTCTGCTGATGATGAGTCGGATGTGGAGGACAAGAAACTAACTGTTTTAGGAGCTATCATAAGACTTGTGGGCGGACTTGCCTGTCTTGTCTTTGGTAGTAATGCCTTTGTGGGTGCTGCTACTAATGTAGCAGCTTCTCTTGGCATTAGTGATGCCGTTATCGGTCTTACGATAGTTGCAGGTGGTACATCTCTCCCAGAGCTTGCAACAAGCGTTGTGGCTGCGCGTAAGGGGCAATCGGCTATTGCTATGGGCAATGTCATAGGTTCTTGCGTATATAATATACTTCTTATTATTGGCGTTACAGGTCTTATCTCGCCTATGGTCATTGGTGGCATTACTCCTCTCGACTTTGGAATGATGATGCTTAGCATAGTGCTTCTATGGCTCTTCTCATTCACAAAATATGAGGTGGAGCGTTGGGAAGGATATGCTATGCTGGCTTTGTTCGCAGGATATATGGCTTATCTCGTTTACACCGTTTAGAAATTGAAGATGAAAATGAAGAAATTGTTATTCTGTCTGCCTTGGTTGATGGTAGCAGCCTTGTGTATGCCGCTCGTTGGCTGTAGCAGCGATGATGATGATGAGCCTGAATTGCAAAAGGTCATTAAGACTTTTACGTTCGACCATTTCAAACAGTATGGTTGTTATATTGTTGGCAATTATTCAAATGAGGATCTTTGGTGTAGGAATGTTTGGGGCAATAAAGGGGCTTCTTTCAATGTGTATATGGTTCAAAATGGTAAAATCTATGATGCTGGTTCGGTGCATTCTAACGACACCATTTTCACAGGTGAGGAGACCAAGACGAAATCCTTGGCTTTTGATGTGGCTATCCCTACGATTATAAATAAGGAGAGAGCTTTTGATGTAATGGCCTTTTGTTATGTAGAATCCTCTTTATCTGGTGGAAATATTGAATGTAAAGTTGATTTGAAACGAAATGGCTCAATGCCTTTATGGGATAATTGTCAACTTTCATCAATGGAAACAGATGGTAAAAGTTATTCTTTGTCAACCAATGAATCTGTGAATGTTCATAATACAACATCCGATACTATCACGGTTAGGCACAAGGGCTTTGAGGCCAAGGATAAATGGTATTATTCTAAGGCAAATGTTGTTTTGACTGCTGATAGGAAAGTTCGTGCTTCTGGTTCTTCTACTGGCGAAGAAGACGTTTCTCGGGCTTATAAAGTAGCACCCGGACATTATGTTACATTATGGAGTTTTTATGTCCCAACAGGAAAGAAAATGAAGGATGCAAGACTCGTATTGGAAATCAATGGTAAGGACGTTAAGACACAACCTATTTCATCAGATGTGAATATAGAGTTGGGACAATATTATAGGATGACTGTACGATGGGACGGTAAGAGTTTGAAATGGCTATTGGGTAATGGTGAAACTCGAGGTCTGAAGGGAAAGGATATGTTTAGTAATGCAGATTTAATATCTTGTGGTGATCCATCTACTGATTTCTAGTATTGACTAATTATCCATTATCAATTATAAATTTTCAATTAAAGCCATGTAAATGGCTTTCAGAGTGCTTGGTAACCTCTTAAAAAACAAGAAAAATGAACAAGAAATCATCTCAGGTGAGCGTGCTTTTTCTGCTTTTCAGCGTGCTCTTTTGTGTATGTCTCATAGCATCTAACGTGTTTGAGACAAAGCAGATTGCTTTTTTCGGGCATAGTCAGACTGGTGGAGTAATTGTCTTCCCAATTTCCTATATCATCAATGATGTGGTGTGTGAGGTGTGGGGATTCCGTAAGGCGAGACTTCTTATCTGGCTTGGCTTCCTCATGAATTTCTTCTTTGTTGCAGTAGGTGCGTTGTGTGATTGGCTACCTGGTGCTGAGTATTGGACGGGTGATGAAGGTTTCCACAATATATTCGGACTTGCTCCCCGAATTGCAGCAGCATCGTTTGTGGCTTTCCTTGCCGGTTCTTTCGTCAATGCCTATGTAATGAGTAGGATGAAGGTGCGTGATGCAGGAAAGCATTTCTCTTGGCGTGCTATTCTCAGTACTGTGTTTGGAGAGGGTGTTGATTCCTTGCTCTTCTTTCCGCTTGCATTAGGTGGGGTAGTGCCTTCCGACGAGCTTCCTTGGCTTATGCTCGCTCAGGTATGTCTCAAAACCGTCTATGAGATTATAATGCTTCCTATCACTATCCGTATTGTTCGTTGGGTGAAAAATCGCGAACAGGAAGATGTGTATGACAATGGAGAGAAATATAATGTGTTTAAGATCTTTAATGTATAGGTCCTGTGAAAGGCAGTTTGCTGCCAATATTTTTAGTAAAAGCAAAATAGGTAATTTGTACTTTGTAATTTGTAATTAATATTATGTCAAATCGCGAAAATGATAACCTTCAGTCTCTTGGTAAAAAGACTGAATACCGTCAGGACTATGCTCCTGAGGTACTTGAGGCATTTGAGAACAAGCATCCTGAGAATGACTACTGGGTGTTGTTCAACTGCCCGGAGTTCACATCTCTCTGTCCTATTACCGGACAGCCAGACTTTGCAGAGATAAAGATACAGTATGTGCCAGATGTGAAGATGGTGGAGAGCAAGAGCCTGAAACTCTATCTCTTCTCTTTCCGCAATCATGGTGATTTCCATGAGGATTGTGTCAATATCATTATGAAAGACCTTATCCGCCTCATGGATCCTAAATATATAGAGGTGACGGGCATCTTCACCCCACGTGGCGGTATCAGCATCTATCCATACGCCAACTATGGTCGTCCGGGAACAAAGTACGAGAAACTCGCAGAACACAGATTCATGAATCATTAGGATTCATGAATCTATTTTTTTTTATGGTATATGTGCATTTTCTTGTGAAAAAACTTGCATAATGTTCATTAATTAGTTAACTTTGCCGAAGAATAATCAATAATGTATGGGTGAACACAGAGAATATAAAAGACAGATAGTCCCTTTCAGGGATTATTTTAAGAATTTCAAACGCTCATTAGGAAAAGATGTGCTTATGAAAATCTATCAAGTGTTCATCTATATAATGTCAGAGGATATGATTCCTGCAAAATTTCTTAAAAGCATAGAAGGAACGACAAATCTATATGAGATTCGTGTAGAGCATAATGGAAACATTTACCGAATCTTCTGTTGCTTTGATGAGGGAAATCTTGTAATTCTTTTCAATGCGTTTCAGAAGAAGACACAAAAGACACCTGCTTCGGAAATTAAACGTGCGCTAAGAATCAAGGATGAATATTTCTCTGCAAAGGCTGCACATAGTGATAGGAAATAAAAGGTTACGATTAAAGTATAGAAATTATGACACAAGAAGAAATGAACGCTATTGGATGTGGTTCAATAGAAGATATGATATCTGAGGATTTCGGAAAAATAGGAACTCCTGAGCGCGATGCTTTTGAACTCAGCTGTGATGCTTTTATCATAGGTGAGCGATTGAAGCTTGAGCGTATCAAAGCAGGAATGACACAAGAACAACTTGCTCAGAAGATAGGGACTAAGAAAAGTTTCATCTCAAGGGTAGAAAATGGAAGAACAGACATACAACTCTCCACCCTGTCCCGAATTTTTAGCGGGTTAGGAAAAAGAGTAGCTGTAAGTTTGCTATGATATAAGTTTCGCGAGATATACTGCGTTTGCTAAAGCTGAGACTTCATTTCACGAATACTGAAAACATGGATGAAACGGAGGTTTCGTTTGTTTCGTGAATTCCGTGTTCAGAATGAAAAAGGGAAGCGGATAAATCATATAAATCCGTTTTGTTCATAACATCTCACGTCAAGAAGATATTTTTAGCAAGGATATTTGGAGAAATCAGATTTTTTACCTATTTTTGCAAACGAATCAATAAAGGTTATAGTTATGGAAAAAAGAAACCTTACAAGGAAAGAAGCACTTGAAAGACTTCAAAAGTCAATTAAAGCCAAGAAAGACTACATTAAGGAAACATGCGTAGCCTTAGAGATAAATCTGTTTCCCTTTATTTCCGTTTTTGGGGGAACCACAGATCTCACAGATTGAAGGGATCTTTCTCGCTTGCGCTTGTGATAGAGATCTCTAAGATTCCTAAAATCTGTGGTTTTGTTCTTGGAGTACCAATCTCTTTGATATACAATGCTTTTCGGGAAATTTACCAGTACATTGAAAACTTTTTTTTAGAATTTCGCACAAACATGTACATGGAGGGGTAAAATGAGGGTAAAGCTATTGGAAATGAGAATGTTAAGAGCATGTATATGTTGCCCAAACATGTACATGACATGTACATGAGTTGACATGCTTGAATTGTGAAAAAATCATGTACATGTTATGTATATGTTTGACCATCATGTACATGATGTGAACAAGTTGATATACAGGATGTTAAGATGCTTTTTCCCCCACCATGTACATGTTTGTGCAAAATTCCAGAAAAAAATCGCACTTGTAATCTCGACATTACAAAAATGAGGTGATGTAGATCTTGGTACAGAACTCGGTTCACATAGATAATAGTATTGTTATAGGTTCGCTACTCCTTCGCTATACCTTCGCTTCTGCTCCGCTAAGAGTCTTATATATAAAATGGGACTTGCACCGACTTTGGTACGGAGTTGCAACGGAGTTAGAGCGAAGGAAGAGCGAGGGTAGGGCGAAGGTTGTGTTTTGGGGAATGAAAATGGAGTTGGAAAAATTACAAAATGAGCGTAAGGGATAAAAATGATACGAGGGCGAGATTGGCACGAGTCATAAAAACGAGGGGAAATGCCCTTCTGATATACTATGGTGAGGGGTAGGGAAAAACATTAGTGATTTTAATGATAATCGGGTGGGGCGATGCATGAAAAATTAGGTATTTTTAAGGTTTTTTAAAGTGCGATTTTGCGCGGTATAAACTTTTTCTTTATGTCAAAATGCGTAAGTGGTTGATAGGTCAAGACTTATGTTTTTCGCCTGAATTTCGACAAAAAAATAGCCGAAAAATAATTGGAAAATCATTTGGAAATTGGAAAAAAATGTATTACCTTTGCAGTCGGAACATTCCCAAAAAGAGTAAACTACTGAGCGTTGAAAAATAGAAAAGTTTCCAGAAATGGAAAACTTTTTCGGGTTATTACAAGGAAAAGTTTTCCAAAATGGATGACTTCTTCTCAGGATAAACTGCAAAGAAATTACCTAAACGGCTAAACGTAGTATAACAATTAAATTAATAAATAAAAGCAATGGAATTTCAGAATTTCACAATTCTCAAGCGTGACGGTTCGCGCGACCAGTTCTCTCTGGATAAGATTATGACTGCCATTATCAAGGCATTCGAGGCGGTAGATGAGTCTTATAGCATTGGCTCTATCTCAAAGATTATCAGTCACTTGGATATTAAAGATGATATCAAGGTGGAGGATATTCAGAATCAGGTTGAGATTGCGCTCATGAAGGAGGGCTACTTTAGTGTAGCTAAGGCTTTCATGCTCTATCGTCAGAGCCATACTGAGGATCGTGAGACACTTGATAAGCTGAATTTCCTTACCGCTTATATGGAGGCTGCTAATGCTGCGACTGGTTCGAAGTTTGACGCAAATGCAAACGTAGAGCATAAAAATATTGCAACACTTATCGGTGAGTTGCCAAAATCTAACTTCATCCGTTTGAACCGTCGTCTTCTTACTGACAGAATCAAGAAAATGTACGGTAAGGAGTTGGCAGACAAATACATCGACCTCCTGACTCACCATTTTATATATAAGAATGATGAGACTTCCATTGCGCCTTACTGTGCTTCAATAACCATGTATCCTTGGCTCATTGGCGGCACTACTGGCATTGGTGGAAATTCAACAGCTCCAACCAACCTCAAGAGCTTCTGCGGTGGCTTCGTGAACATGGTGTTCATCGTTAGCTCTATGCTCTCTGGCGCTTGTGCAACTCCTGAGTTCCTGATGTATCTGAACTACTTCATCGGCAAGGAGTATGGTGTGGATTACTGGCAGCATGCAGACAAGGTTGTTGACCTCTCTCTCCGTCAGCGTACAATTGATAAGATCATAACTGACTGTTTTGAGCAGATAGTATATTCTATCAACCAGCCAACAGGTGCTCGCAACTTCCAGGCAGTATTCTGGAACGTGGCTTACTATGATAAGTACTACTTTGAGTCACTCTTCGGCAACTTCTACTTCCCAGACGGAAGTCAGCCTGACTGGAACGGTCTTTCTTGGTTGCAGAAGCGCTTCATGAAATGGTTCAATAAGGAGCGTACAAAGACAGTTCTCACATTCCCAGTTGAGACAATGGCTCTTCTTGCTGATAATGGCGAGTGCCGTGACAAGGAGTGGGGCGAGTTTACAGCAGAGATGTATGCAGAAGGTCATTCTTTCTTCACATACATGAGCGATAATGCAGACTCTCTGTCTTCTTGCTGCCGTCTGCGTAATGAGATTCAGGACAACGGCTTCTCTTATACACTTGGTGCAGGTGGCGTAAGTACTGGTTCAAAGTCTGTTCTTACCGTGAACCTCAACCGTTGTGTGCAGTATGCAGTAAACAATGGTAAGGACTACAAGCAGTATCTTGAGGAGGTTATTGATCTCTGTCATAAGGTTCAGCTTGCATACAACGAGAATCTGAAGGATCTTCAGGAGCATGGTATGCTTCCTCTGTTTGATGCTGGTTATATCAATATGAGCCGTCAGTATCTTACAATCGGCGTTAATGGTCTTGTAAGGAGTTCGTTCAGGGTGTTCTCTCTATCGTTGAGAAGCTCAACAAGCAGTATCGCACAAAGGATGTTCTCTTCAACTGTGAGATGATTCCTGCTGAGAACGTAGGTGTAAAGCATGCTAAGTGGGATCGTGAGGATGGTTACTTCGTGCCACGCGACTGCTATAACTCATATTTCTATGTAGTAGAGGATGAGAGCCTTAACATCGTGGATAAGTTTAAGCTCCACGGTGCTCCATACATCGAGCATCTTACTGGTGGTAGCGCTCTTCACATGAACCTTGAGGAGCATCTTTCAAAGGCTCAGTATCAGCAGTTGCTGAAGATTGCGGCTAATGAGGGCTGTAACTATTTCACATTCAATATTCCTAACACTATTTGCAACGAGTGCGGATGCATCGACAAGCGTTATCTGCATGAGTGTCCTAAGTGCCATTCAAAGAATGTGGACTATATGACACGCATCATTGGTTATCTGAAGCGTGTGAGCAACTTCTCTCAGGCTCGTCAGGAAGAGGCAAGCCGTCGCTACTATGCCGGTCCTAAGAAGATGACAGTATAAGATTTCAACCACATAAATGAAATATGTCAATACAGGAGTGGTCTTTCAGGAAATACCTGACGAGACCACTCTCTCCATAAATATAAGTAACTGTCCTTGCCATTGCATGGGATGCCATAGTGAGTATCTTTGGGATGATGTCGGTACGCCGCTTAATGTGATGTCGCTGAAGACTATGCTTGATGAATACGGAAAGGATGTGACGTGCATAGCCTTTATGGGAGGTGATGCAGAGCCTCGTGAAGTTGATGCTCTTGCTGCTTTCGTCAAGAAGACGTGTCCGCATCTCAAGACTGCGTGGTATAGTGGCTATCATGACATTTCAAAGCAGATTCATCTGAAGAACTTTGATTTCGTTAAGGTCGGTCCATACGTGGAGCGTCTTGGCGGTCTTGATCATGAAACCACTAATCAGCGTTTGTATAGGGTGGAGGATGGTGAGAATCTTGTGGATATAACCTCACGTTTCTGGAAAAAGCGTTGGGATGATTAAGTGAAGAGTTAAGAGTGAAAAGTGAAGAATTTAAGTATGTAATGTGGTTAAATCGGCTTTTCGCTGTGATTAACGTGAGTTCGATGAATTCCGTTAACTATGAAATTAAATATATTCGCATACTCGATAGCGCCCCGAAGGGGGCAATAAGCTCATAGCCCAGGGTAACACCCTGGGAAATTTGGGTGGGGGAGCTAACGCCCTGTAGGGGCAAAAGCTCTAACATGAATTAATGCTTTTGCCCTTACAGGGCGAAATTACTAACTTCCATCTACCTAGGGCGATGCCCTAGGCTAAGTGCTTTTGGGCTTTCAGCCCGCCTATCTGGTAAATTCGTAATTCGTAATTTGTAATTCGTAATTAATTTTTGACTATGAAACCAATTTTTATTGCAGGTCCTTGTGTTATTGAGTCGTCGGAGCTATTGGATGTAGTGGCTCAGAAACTGGTGGAGATAAACAAGGCTCTTGGTATAGATATAATTTTCAAGGCTTCGTTTGACAAGGCGAACAGAACGAGTATAAAGTCTTTCCGTGGTCCTGGTATGGAGCGTGGACTTCAGGTGCTTGCTGATGTCAAGGATAAGTATGGTCTTCGTCTGTTGACGGATATTCATGAATCTTGTCAGGCAGCTCCGGTAGGGGAGGTGGTAGATGTCATTCAGATACCGGCTTTCCTTTGCCGTCAGACGGATCTTCTCGTGGCTGCTGCAAAGACTGGTAAGACAGTAAACATAAAGAAGGCTCAGTTCCTTAGTGGTGCGGATATGAAATATCCTGTGCAGAAAGTTCTTGATACAGCCAAGCAAAGCACCCAAGAAGTCTGGCTTACTGAGCGTGGAAATTCTTTTGGATATAATAATCTTGTAGTGGATTTCCGTAACATTCCAGATATGCTTGAGATAGTGCCACGCGTGATAATGGATTGTACTCATAGTGTTCAGCGTCCGGGTGGAGGTAATGGCTGTACTGCTGGTGATCGTCGCTTTGTTCCAGCTATGGCAATGGCTGCAAAAGCGTTTGGAGCTACAGGCTATTTCTTCGAGGTGCATCCTGATCCAGACAAAGGGTTATCGGACGGTCCTAATATGTTGAAACTTGATGATCTTCAGCCTTTGATTGAAAAGCTCCTTGCGTAAGGTAGCCATGATTCGGGAGCATTTCCCTAAAAAATGATTGTTCTTAAATTGTCAATAATGTATGATTTTCCTACTTGAAAAAGTAGGAAAATTTTATTTTATATGCCTCCTGATACCGTAAAAACGTGATTTTCGTAATATTTTACTAAATTATGAATGATTTTCCGTAGCGAAGTAGAGGGAAAAACTATACCTTTGCATCAGAAATAAGAAAATAGGTTTTATGTTAGGTAATCACAATTAAGTATTAGTTAGTTGACTTAATGTATGTATCGAAAAAATTGGATAGGCAAGCGAGCCTATCCATTTTTCTTTTTATACAAGGTGTCTGTTTTCTTTGCACCTTGAACTTTCTACTTTACTCTATCTACTTTACTCTTTTTACTTAAAAACTATTTCCCGTACTTGCTTGGCACGCAACCGTAATATTGCTTGAAACATTTGTTGAAATAGCTTTGGTCCATAAAGCCGACCTTGAAACTAACTTCTGCGATAGAATACTTGCCTTCAAGGATAAGTTCTGATGCAATACGCATTTTCTCATTCATCAGATACTTGTTAGGACTAACGCCCATAACCTCCTTCATTCGTCCGTAGAACTTCGTATGTCCCATTTGCATGAGGGCAGCAAGGCGGTCAACCGTAAAGTCGTGGTCGCTTATATGTTGTGCGACTACATATTCAAGGGTTTCCTTGAATTTCTTGTCGAGTGGAGATATTGTAATCTGCTTTGGTGTTGAAGTAGCCAAAGGCTTTGCTTGTGTTGTCTGGCTATCCTCGTTTAGAGAAATGCTTATATCAATAGTTTCCTCTGTATTGATGTTAGCCTCTGTAGCCATTGCAATAGCTTGCTGTTCGCGTTTGTGTGCCCATGTATATAATTGAACTATACGGGCAAGGAGGACGCGGAAATTACAAGGCTTGGTAACATAGTCATCTGCACCAGCCTCATATCCCTTCATTTGATGTCGTTCATCGTCAAGAGCGGTCAACATAATAATCGGTGTATTGATAAATGCCGTTTCGCTACGCAGTTTCTTGACAATCTCATAGCCGTTTGTGTCAGGAAGCATAACATCGCTTATGATGACATCTGGTTTTGTCGCCATGATGCCCTTTATGCCTTCTTCGCCATTCATATAGGTATTTACGTGGAAATACTGGCTCATGGCAGAAGATATCTGCTCAAGCATATCCGTATCGTCCTCGATAATAGCGAGGTTTATATCGTTGAGAGCTTCTGTGTGCATGCTGTGGATTACTTCCTCTACCACATTGTTGTCCTCGCTTGCTTCCGTGTGGATTGCAATGTCTTGGATGTAGTCCTCTGCCGTATAGATATCCTCGTTTGCAGGAAGGGTGATAGTGAACTGAGCACCACCTAATTCCTCTGATTTCGTATATGTTATATCTCCGTGGTGGAGCTTTGCCATTTCCTTTGCTGAATACAGGCCTATACCCATACCTCCCTGAGAAACGAGACCGTGCATGAATGGGTGGAATAGCTCTTTCTCTTGCTCTTCGCTTATGCCATTGCCGGAATCTTCCACAATAATATAGATATTCTCATTCTGCTCGTCAAGTTGTATCTTGATGGTGATATGACCTTTCTGAGGCGTGTATTTTACTGCATTTGATATAATGTTGAACACAATGGTTTCTACCTTGGCGTGGTCGAATGTGAGTTGGAAATCCTTGGCAAAAGGAGTGAAGGTCATGTCTATCTCCTTGCGTTTGCTTATTGTCCAGAGGTCTTGGTAGATATTGCGTACAAAACTAATGATATCTCCCTTTTGCACGGCAAGACGAGAGCCTCCAACTGATAGCTTGCGGAACTCCATAAGCTCATTCACCAGACGAAGCATACGGTTTGTGCCTCGTTTTGCAGACTTTATAGCTGCTTTCTGGGTAGTTTGAGGTGTGTTAGCCTGAGTAAGGGCATCCATTGAGTTTGAGATAATTGCAAGTGGAGTACGGAACTCATGGGTAACGTGTGTGAAGAAATTCAGACGGAACTCTGAAAGTTCTTTGTTGAGGCTTATCTCATGCTGAAGCTTGAAGTTCTTTTTCCATTGCAAATACAGGTATGTACCGCCAAGAGTGGCTATAATAAGGTATAGAAGCCATGCCCACCATGTATTATATAGTGGTTGATTGATGGTGATTTCGAAGGGTTTACCCTCAATCCATTTGCCATCAACGAGGGTACGTACCCTGAAGGTGTATTTGCCTGGTGACATATTTGCATATTCCGCATAGTTTACCGAGGTTGCCTGACGCCAGTCCTTGTCGGTACCCTCCATCTGGTATTGGTAAATGGCAGTTCCGGCTTGCGAGAATACGAAATTTGAGAAGAATATCGTTATGGAGTTCTGCTTGTGAGTAAGTTCTATAGCTCCCTCAGAGGCGTATGCACGTTGTTTGTCGTCCATGTCAGGGGAGTTATATACAGATGTTCCATTGATGCGAAGCTCTGTGATACAGATGTTTACGTTCTTGATATTCAGATACTTCGTGTTCTTTGGGCGGACAATAGCCAAGCCATATCCAGTACCGAATATCATTTTACCGTCCTTGGTTAGAAGGGCGGCATTCTCTGCGAAAATATTACTTTGCAGACTTTGTCCGATATGGAAAGTACGCACACCGCCAGTCTTGGGTTCGATGCGTGAAAGGTCCTCCTCGGTACTTACCCAGATAAATCCGTTATTATCCTTGAGAATGGCTTTTACGATATTATTGGCAAGTCCAGCTGAACGGTCTATCGTCTTGATACTCTTTATCTTGCGATTGTTGTAAAACTGTAATTGAATGATACCGCAACCTGTGGTTCCAGCCCATAGGGTATGCGATTCATGGTCAAAGTAGAGACATACAATTTCATTCGTAGGAAGCGAACCGTTCTGTGTGTTATAGTTCGTAAAATCCTTGTTCGTTATGTTCTTTTTATTTGTATTGACGACGTAAAGTCCGTTATTCGTTGCTATCCATAAATCACCGTCATCACCGAAGCAAAGGTCATGCTGACGCTTTTCGTTGTATGAGTTTATAAGGAAGTTAGTGAAATACAAAGGTTTACCATCTTTGTTGTCAGTCATGTGAAGACCACCTTGCCATGTGGCCAACCATATCCTTCCGTTCTTGTCCTCTGCTATTTTATATATATCATTGCTAATCAGGCTGGTACTATCATTCTCGGTGTATTGCTTGCCGTCAATGTACAGTCCTGTACCTCGTGTTCCAATCCACATTTTTCCCTTGCTGTCGAGTAGGGTAGAAAAGACGGGTGCATTCAATACCTTGTATAGAGAAATGTTACCGCTTGTCAGGTCGTAGTTATATAGTTTGTTATCTTTTGTGGAAAGCCATACGTTATCCTTGTCTCTTGCCCATGTGATAGAACGGATGTTGTTGCTCCATTCACCTATATCTCCGTGAGTAAGAAGGCGATAGTAGCTCTCTGCACTATCATCTCTACTCAGACAGGAAAGACCTGCGGTCTCTGAACTGACCCAGATATTGCCTACGCGGTCTATCAGTATGTTCTGAAGATAGTCATTGTTGAAGAGTCCGTCCTTCTGTGTGGTGTAATGACCGAGAATCTCGCGAGTGACAGGATTATAAATGAATAGTCCGTTGCCGTATGTTGCGATGTAAAGAAGGCCGTCTTTGTCTTCGGCCGCAGTATAGATGCGATTCTTCTCCGTGCTAATGTGAATCTCATTTACAATGTTGAGTTTCTGAATGTTAGCATCTTTGTCTATAATCCAGAGTGTTGTTCCCTTATTTGCGACAAGAGTATAGTGAGCCGTGTTTTTCTGAATTATTCCGCCTTTGACATCGCAATCCTGAGATATGGAAAATGCTCCCGTCAATATATCAAATACAATAACATTGTCCTTGGTGAAAATGAATAGTTTTCCATTGATGGTTATAGTGCTTGTAACGGTGTTGAATCCACCTAAAGGAGCGGGTAGGGCATAACGTCTCATATTCGAACCTGTGGAATTGAATTTGAGCACTTCGTTACCAGCAATCAGCATGACATAATCCCCCCATGCCTCGCCTCCTTTATATTCTGTTCTTGAGTCCTTAACCTTGGCTCTTCCTTTTGGGTCGATAATGGAAAATCCTCTCTTTGTTACAATCCATGTGTAGCCTTTTGAACTTTCTATTGCCTTGACTGCGTGATTGTTAGGTAGTCCGTTCTTGGCATTGTAGTCGGTTGCCGTGAATTTTCCGTCAGCGTATGTTATTCGTCTTGCACCATTGGTTGCATCATAGAGCCAAATAGCATTTTTTGTCTCCATGCGTTTGCTGTAAAGGCTGTATTGACCGCCGAAACCAGTATAGTCAATAAACTGTCCTGTCTTGGTTTGGTAACAAGCTGTCAGAAGAGATGATGTGTTAATCCAGATGGTACTTCCCTTATCGGAGAATTTCACTTGTCCAACATGGAGGGTGTTGCTGCCTTTAGAAGGGTTGTTGAAGGTGTTGAAAGTAACAAACTGATACCCATCGAAACGGCATAATCCGCCTGTTGTTCCCAGCCAGATGTAACCGTCACCGTCTTGCACGAGTTCGCGGATGTTATTGCTGGGAAGACCGTCTTCCACGGTGAATTTTTGTGCTACGAATGATAGTTCTTCAGCGTGGATGGACAATGAGTTTATATATAAAAAGCAGGTAAGGAATACCAGCAGTCTTTTAGTCATTTTTAATGGTTTTTATTTGGAAAATAAGGTTCTTACTATTAATATTGTCTGCAAAGGTAATAAATTTAATTTACATTCAGTACGTTTTTACAAAAAAATGTATTATTTTTTCCATTTATCCAAAAGGTGTGGGATTTTTCCATTCAATTCTTTTCGTATCTTAATATTTTTTAGTAACTTTGCAGTTGATTTAGAGCTAAATTAATTTTTTATTTTATACAAATTTTATGTATTTCACTTTGTTTGTAACCGTTATTATAACGGCTGTCTTCTTAGTGGTAGCGGCGTACATCACAGCAAAGTTGCTGGGTCCACGCACTTACAACAAGGTAAAAGGTGAACCATTCGAGTGTGGTATTCCTACACGTGGAAGTTCTTGGCTTCCTATGCATGTGGGTTACTATCTTTTTGCCATCCTTTTCCTTATGTTCGATGTGGAGACCGTATTCCTTTACCCTTGGGCAGTAGTAGTTAACCAATTTGGTACTATGGCACTGATGAGCATTGGCTTCTTCATGCTTGTACTTGTATTTGGCCTTGCTTATGCATGGCGGAAAGGAGCACTCGAATGGAAGTAAAAAAGCCTTCTATCAAGTCTATTCCATACAATGAATGGAAGGACAACGAGACGCTCGAGTCAATGATTAAGGAACTTAACGAAGGGGGCGTAAACTGCGTTGTTGGGAATCTCGACGCACTCATCAACTGGGGACGTAGTAATTCCCTCTGGGCTCTTACCTTCGCTACATCATGCTGTGGTATTGAGTTCATGGCTTGCGGATGTGCTCGTTATGACTTTGCCCGTTTCGGTTTCGAGGTTACTCGAAACTCACCACGTCAGGCAGACCTCATCATGTGTGCAGGAACCATAACACACAAAATGGCACCTGCTCTCAAGCGTCTGTATGATGAAATGGCAGAGCCTAAGTACGTTGTCGCTGTTGGCGGATGCGCTATCTCTGGTGGTCCATTCAAATCTAGTTACCATGTAGTACGCGGTATTGATGAGTTCCTTCCTGTTGATGTGTATATCCCAGGATGCCCTCCACGTCCAGAGGCAATCCTCTACGGAATGATGCAGCTTCAGCGTAAGGTCAAGGTTGAGAAGTTCTTTGGTGGTGTGAACCGCAAAGAGAAGAACCCTGATGCAATCAAGGTAACAGACGTGCCTAAGAAGTTCATCGAGGAGATGAAGGCTACGGCAGGTAAAGTTACCGAGGCTGTAAAGAAGGAAATTAACAATACAATTCACTAAGGAGGATAAACGGAATGAAACTTAATAACATAGTCTATTCTTTCAGCGAGTTTGCCTCTGCAATGGCAAAACTCCATGACGAGAAGCATTTCGATTATCTCGTTACTATCATTGGTGAGGATTTTGGTGAGGAAGGTCTCGGATGTATCTATATCCTTGAGAACACCGACACTCATGAGCGTATCTCTGTAAAGACAATAGCAGAGAAGAAGGGTGACTCTGATGTAATATGGAGTATCACTTCCCTCTATAAGTGTGCTAACCTGCTCGAGCGTGAGGTGTTTGATTTCCTCGGAATCAAGTTCCTCGGTCATCCTGATATGCGTCGCCTCTTCCTTCGTAACGACTTCAAGGGATATCCTCTCCGTAAGGACTTTGTTGCCCAGGAGGGTTATACACTTGAGGACGATGAAGAGCCTAACTATACCATGCAGTATAGTCTCGACAAGGACGGAAACCTCGTTGAGAAGCAGGTTCAGCTCTTCGGCGATGATGAGTTCGTAATCAATATCGGTCCTCAGCACCCATCTACACACGGTGTGCTTCGTCTTGAGACTGTTCTCGACGGTGAGACGGTAAAGCGTATCGTTCCACATCTCGGATATATCCACCGTGGTATCGAGAAGATGTTTGAGAACATGACCTACCCACAGACACTGGCAATGACAGACCGTCTGAACTACCTCTCTGCAATGATTAACCGTCACGCTATCTGTGGCGTTATCGAGGAGGCACTTGGTGTAGAACTCTCTGACCGTATCAAGGTTATCCGTACAATCATGGATGAGCTTCAGCGTATTGACGGTCATCTTCTCTATCTCGGCTGTTATGCTCAGGACCTCGGTGCTCTCACTGCATTCCTTTACTGTATGCGTGACCGTGAGTACGTGCTCAACTGCATGGAGGAGACAACAGGTGGTCGCCTTATCCAGAACTACTATCGTATCGGTGGTCTTCAGGATGATATTGACGAGCACTTCCAGGAGAATGTCAAGAAACTCTGTGCATACCTCAAGCCAAAGCTCTCTGAGTACGTAAATGTCTTCGGTGACAACGTAATCACTCATCAGCGTCTTGAGAACGTGGGTTGTATCTCTAAGGAGGATGCAATCTCTCATGGTATGTCAGGTTCTAACGGCCGTGCTTCACAATGGGCTAACGACCTTCGTAAAAACTATCCATACGCGGCCTATGATAAGGTGGACTGGAATCAGGTTGTCCTCGACAACTGTGATGCACAGGACCGCTACTATCTCCGTATCAAGGAGATTGAGCAGTCAATCAGAATCATAGAGCAACTCATTGACAATATCCCAGAAGGTGAGTACTACATCAAGCAGAAGCCGATTATCAAGCTTCCTGAAGGACAGTGGTACTTCGCTTGCGAAGGTACAAGTGGTGAGTTCGGTGTATATCTCGATTCCCGTGGTGACAAGTCTCCATATCGCATGAAGCTCCGTCCAATGGCTCTCACACTCGTTGGTGCCCTTGATGATATGCTTCGCGGTACAAAGGTGGCAGACCTTATCGCAGTTGGTGCAGGTCTTGACTACATCATCCCTGATATCGACAGATAAAAAGAGGATAAGCTGGAAAAGCATAGCTTGCTAGATTTTCTATAAATCTTAGTCTTACTAGCACAGTTAGAAGTTCCAGAGTTACACCTTATTTATAATATATAATAAAGAAAAACAATGTTCGACTTTTCAATAGTATCAACATGGTTTGATAGCCTGCTGCAACTGACCCTCGGTCTTCCTTCGTGGCTGGCAATCACTATCGAGTGCGTGCTCGTCGGCTTGCTCATCATTGTGGGCTATGCCCTTCTTGCCATCGCACTGATATTCATGGAGCGTAAGGTCTGTGCGTATTTCCAGTGCCGTCTCGGCCCTATGCGTGTAGGTCCTTGGGGCTTGCTTCAGGTCTTTGCCGACGTTCTCAAGATGCTCATCAAGGAGATTTTCTTCGTTGACAAGGCTGATAAGCTTCTCTACGCTCTTGCTCCTATCCTCGTTATCGTGGGTTCTATCGGTGCCTTTGCCTTCCTTCCTTGGAACAACGGTGCCGTAATCCTCGACTTCAACGTAGGTATCTTCCTCTATACAGCAGTAAGCGCAATAGGCGTTATCGGTGTCTTCCTTGCAGGTTGGTCATCAAACAACAAGTACGGTCTCGTATCTGCTATGCGTGGTGCCGTTCAGATGATTTCCTATGAGATGTCACTCGGTCTTTGCCTTATCACTGCTACTATCCTCACAGGCACAATGCAGGTATCAGGCATCGTAGAGGCACAGTCAGGTCCTTTCGGATGGCTTATCTTCCAGGGACATATCCCAGCCCTCATTGCTTTCTTCATCTTCCTCATTGCAGGAAATGCAGAGGCTAACCGCGGTCCTTTCGACCTTGCAGAGGCTGAGTCTGAGCTCACGGCAGGTTATCACACAGAATACTCAGGTATGGGCTTCGGCTTCTATTACCTTGCAGAGTTCCTCAACCTGTTCATCGTAGCAGGTATGACCTCACTCGTATTCCTCGGTGGCTGGTGTCCTGTTCACATCGGTGTTGAGGCATTCGACGGTGTAATGGACCTCATCCCAGGTATCGTATGGTTCCTTGGTAAGGCATTCGCTATGGTATGGTTGCTTATGTGGATTAAGTGGACATTCCCACGTCTCCGTATCGACCAGATTCTGAAGCTTGAGTGGAAGTACCTCATGCCATTGGCACTCTTCAACCTTGTTCTGATGACAGTCTGCGTAGCATTCAACCTCACAGGCATTGTTTACATCGGCTATGCTGTTGCAGCAGTAATCATTGTGGTATTTGCCGTAATTGCAATGCGTGCAATGAAGTTCAAGTCACAGTTCAAGCAAGACCAACAGCTTGTAGGCATTGACCTCGCAATTAAGAAGGATAAGTAAAAAAAGTAAATATAATGAGTAACAAATCATATTTCGGCGGTGCTCTGGCTGGTCTCAAGACCTTGCTTACGGGTATGGACATCACCATGGGTGAGTACATGACTCGCAAGGTTACTGAGCAGTATCCAGAAAACCGCAAGACACAGCACATCGCTGAGCGTCATCGTGGTACTCTTGTCATGGTTACTGATGAGAATGGCAAGAACAAGTGTACCGCATGCACATTGTGCGAGAAGGCGTGTCCAAATGGCACTATCAAGATAACATCGCAGATGGTAGTTACAGCCGACGGAAAGAAGAAGAAGCTCCTTACTGACTATCAGTATGATTTGGGTGACTGTATGTTCTGCCAGCTTTGCGTCAATGCGTGCAACTTTGGTGCTATCAAGTTTGTCAAGGATTTTGAAAACGCTACATTCAGTCGTGATGTACTCGTACAGCATCTCAACGTAGCTCCTACTGAGGAGGAGATGAAGCAGTACGAGGAGAATGCAAGGATAGCTGCTGCCAAGGCTGCAGAAGCGCCAAAGCCTGCTCCTGCTACTCCAAAGGCTGAACCAACAAAGAAGGAGGAGTAAGACATGGCAAATATAATAGTATTCGCAATCATCGCAGTTGTCATCATTGCAGCTGCCCTTGCAGCAGTATTCACAAAGCGTATCATGCGTTCTGTCACTGCACTTCTTTTCGTACTTTTCGCCATTGCAGGTCTTTACTTCCTGCTCGACTACACCTTCCTCGGTGCGGCACAGCTCAGTATCTATGCTGGTGGTATGACGATGATTTATATCTTCGCCATTCAGCTCCTTGGTCGTCGTGACCTTCAGGATGCCGCTGAGAAGCTCAGTTTCAAGCGTGCCGTAGGTGCGGCTATCGTGTCACTTATTGGCTGTGTAACCGTTGTAGGTGTAATGCTCAAGAACTTCTTCATCGACAAGTTCATGTCAGTTGCTGACAGCGAGGTCTCTATGGAGAAGATTGGTGAGGCACTTGTAGGTTCTGAGAAGTATCAGTATGTACTCCCATTCGAGTTCATCTCATTGTTCCTGCTTGCATGTATCATCGGCGGACTTGTTGTTTCACGTAATCAGAAGGAGGATAAGTAGTTATGGTACCAGTAGAATGTTTCTTCGTACTTAGTGCGATATTGTTCTTCATCGGCGTATTCGGATTCGTTACACGCCGTAACCTGATAGCAATGTTGGTCTCTGTTGAGCTTATCCTCAATGCTGTTGACATCAACTTTGCCGCATTCAATCGCCTGCTCTTCCCAGAGGGAAATGAAGGATTCTTCTTCACACTCTTCTCTATCGGTGTAAGTGCTGCTGAGAGTGCTGTTGCAATTGCTATCATCCTCAACGTATATCGTCTGTTCAAGTCTGATAGCGTAGAGGCTATTGATAATCTTAAACTGTAATTCGCCTTATGATATACACATTATCGATCCTAATACTTCTGCTTCCTCTGGCATCGTTCATCACTATCGGTGTACCAGAGTTCTTGAATAAGAAGTACGCTTGGGCTCCAAAGGTAGCAGGAACTATCGGCACTACATCGTTGTTGCTCGTAACTCTTCTGAGTTATTGGACAGCAATCACTTACTTCAGCGGTGCACGTGTTGCTGATGGCACTTACGCTACCCTCGTGCCTTACAACTATACTTGGTTGCCACTCGGCAATCTGCACTTCGACCTTGGTGTCCTTCTCGACCCAATCTCGGTTATGATGCTCGTTGTCATCTCAACGGTGTCACTCATGGTGCACATCTATTCTTTCGGCTATATGCACGGTGAGAAGGGTTTCCAGCGTTACTACGCATTCCTTTCTCTCTTCACAATGTCAATGCTCGGACTCGTGCTTGCTACCAACATCTTCCAGATGTATATGTTCTGGGAGCTTGTAGGTGTAAGCTCATACCTCCTCATTGGCTTCTACTATCCATTGCATGCCGCTGTTCACGCATCAAAGAAGGCGTTCATCGTTACACGCTTTGCTGATATGTTCTTCCTCGTAGGTATCCTTATCTTCGGATTCTACACCGAGACATTCAACTTCTCTTTCATGCCAAACGTACAGATTGCAGAGGGTATGCAGGCATTCGCTCCATGTCAGGCCGACCTTGCTTCAAAGTCACTCGCATTCGGTGGCATGGTGCTCCCAACAGCCCTCGTGCTTATGTTCATCGGTGGTGCTGGTAAGTCTGCTATGTTCCCACTCCACATCTGGCTTCCAGATGCCATGGAAGGTCCTACACCTGTATCTGCGCTCATCCATGCTGCTACTATGGTTGTAGCAGGTGTGTTCCAGATAGCACGTATGTTCCCTCTCTGGATTAACTATGCTCCTAATGCAATGTCAATCGTCGTGGTGGTAGGTGCATTCACTGCATTCTATGCCGCTGCAGTTGCATGTGCCCAGAGCGATATCAAGCGTGGTCTTGCATTCTCTACAATCTCTCAGATTGCATTCATGATGGTTGCCCTTGGTGCAAGCACAGCCCTTGAGCTCAATCACCACGAGCATGGTGGTCTCGGCTACCTCGCTGGTATGTTCCACCTCTTCACCCACGCTATGTTCAAGGCTTGTCTCTTCCTCTGTGCAGGTGTAATCATCCACGGTGTTCACACCAATGAGATGTCTGCAATGGGTAGTCTGCATAAGTATATGCCTATCACAAGTGCCACATTCTTCATCTCATGTCTTGCAATCTCTGGTATCCCATTCTTCTCAGGCTTCAGCTCAAAGGATGAGATTATCTCTGCTTGTATGCACTACTCACCAGTTCTCGGTTGGTTCATGACAGGTGTAGCAGCAATGACTGCATTCTATATGTTCCGTCTCTACTGGTGCATCTTCTACGGAAGCAAGAAGAACATTGAGCACTACGAGTCACATCACGTTAGCGAGCATGGATTCAATGTCATGACCTTCCCACTTATCTTCCTCACAGTCATCACTGTAGGCGTAGGTATCTTCACAACCCTCAGCGGTTTCGGAGTTCCAGGGCTTGAGTGGGCAAGCTTCGGTAATCTCGTTACTCCTGACACCACTGCATATACAGTTCACTTCGACATAACTACAGCTATCATCTCTACTGTTGTGGCTTGCTGTTCTATCGCTCTTGCCACATACATCTATAAGGGTGAAAGCCAGCCTGTTGCCGACCGTCTGTATGCTACGTTCCCTAACCTGCACAAGTGGGCTAAGAACCGTTTCTACATGGACAATGTATATCAGTACGTAACTCATAAGATTCTCTTCCGCTTCGTTTCTAAGCCAGTTGCATGGATTGATGAGACTATCATCAACGGTCTTATCGACTTCTCTGCATGGGGTGCTAACGAAGGAGGTGAGAGCATCCGCTCTTGGCAGTCAGGTGACGTTCGTCACTATGCCGTATGGTTCATCTCTGGTGCGGTAGCGTTAACATTAATTCTTCTCGCAATCTAAAAATTATGGTTATAAGGACTAAGGTCTAAGGACTAAGGTCTAAGGCTTTTAACCTTTGACTTTTGACTTTTGACTTTTGACCTTTGACCAAAATAACCTCAAAAAAATGGATATATTTTCTAATTTTGGATTAACATTATTTGTTATAGTACCAGCGTTGATGTTGCTCGGTCTTTGGGCCGCGCGTGACATCAAGCAGGTGCGTGGCGTGATGGTTGCGGGCTCTTCTGTCCTCGTAGCACTCTCCGTGTTGCTTACAGTGCAGTTCATCAATCTGCGTGCAGGTGGCAATACCGACGAGATGCTCTTCGTATCATCAATGCCTTGGTTCAAGTCATTGAATATCAGTTATGCAATAGGTGTTGACGGTATCTCTGTCGTTATGTTGCTTCTCTCAAGCATCATCGTCTTCACAGGTACCTTCGCTTCATGGAAACTCCAGCCACTCACAAAGGAGTTCTTCATGTGGTTCGTACTCCTCTCTACTGGTGTGTTCGGATTCTTCATCTGCATCGACCTCTTCGCCATGTTCATGTTCTATGAGGTAGCCCTTATCCCTATGTACCTCCTCATCGGTTACTGGGGTAGTGGAAAGAAGGAATATGCCGCTATGAAGCTCACCCTCATGCTCATGGGAGGTTCTGCACTCATCATCCTCGGACTCGTAGGCATCTATTTCTTCAATGGTGCTTCAACCATGAACATCCTTGAGATTGCACACAACAATAACATCCCTGTTGACGTTCAGAACATTCTGTTCCCATTCGTCTTCATCGGATTCGGCGTTCTCGGTGCCCTGTTCCCATTCCACACATGGTCTCCTATCGGTCACGGCTGTGCTCCAACCTCAGTGTCAATGCTCCACGCTGGTGTATTGATGAAGCTCGGTGGCTACGGTTGCTTCCGTATCGCTATGTACCTGCTCCCAGGTGCTCAGGAGACATGGGTTCCAGTGTTCCTCATCCTCACCACTATCTCTGTGGTTTATGGTGCATTCTCTGCTTGTGTTCAGACTTCTCTGCCTGTGTTCAGACTGACCTGAAGTTCATCAACGCATACTCTTCAGTCTCTCACTGTGGTCTCGTGCTCTTCGCACTCCTTATGATGACACAGACATCATGCACAGGTGCTATCCTCCAGATGCTCTCTCACGGTTTGATGACAGCCCTCTTCTTCGCCCTCATCGGTATGATTTACGGCCGTACTCACACCCGTGACATCCGCAAGCTTGGTGGTCTGATGAAGATTATGCCATTCCTCTCTGTAGGCTATGTAATCGCAGGTCTTGCTAACCTCGGTCTCCCAGGTTTCTCAGGCTTCATTGCTGAGATGACAATCTTCGTAGGTTCTTTCGAGAATGCAGACACATTCCACCGTTGCTGCACCATCATCGCTTGTACTTCTATCGTCGTAACTGCTGTGTATATCCTCCGTACCGTTGGCTTCATCCTCTTCGAGAAGGTTGCTGATCCACACTACGAGGAACTTACAGATGCTACATGGGACGAGAAGGTAGCCGTTGTATGCCTCATTGCATGTGTTGCAGGTCTCGGTAGCTTCCCTATCTGGGCAAGCAACGTGATCAACGGTGCTGTGGGCAATGTACTTGGAGTTATTAATATGTAAAAGGACTAAGGTCTAAGGACTAAGGTCTAAGGCTTTTGACCTTTGACTTTTGACCTTTGACAAAAATAACCTCGAAAATATGAATATTAATTATTTTCAATTTCTGAATATGGTTCCAGAGGCTATTCTCGTAGCTGTTCTGGTAATCACATTTATCGCCGACTTCATTGCTCACGGTAAGGAGGACAAGTCATGGTTCAACCCATTGGTTTGCATCATGCTCCTTGCTTCTGCTGTTGCTACTCTCTTTGTTGGCGATAACACAGCCGAGCTGTTTGGTGGTGCTTACGTTGCAACTCCAGCCAACACCATGATGAAGGCTATCCTCTGCGCTGGAACCTTTATCGTAGTGCTCCAGTCACGTAAGTGGCTCTCTGGCGATGATGCAAAGCTCGTTGAGGGTGAGTTCTATATGCTCACCATCTCTACTCTCCTCGGTATGTACGTTATGATGTCTGCTGGCTCATTCCTTATGTTCTTCCTCGGTCTTGAGACTGCCTCAGTGCCATTGGCATGTATGGTAGCCCTCGACAAGTACAAGAAGGATTCAGCAGAGGCAGCAGCCAAGTTCATCCTTACCGCTACATTCTCAAGCGGTGTGATGCTCTATGGTCTCTCATTCCTCTATGGCTCAACAGGTACTCTCTACTTCGCTGATTTCGCAGAGGTTCTTGAGGCTAACGCAATGACAATCTGCGGTATGGTATTCTTCGTTTCTGGACTTGGTTTCAAGCTCTCTCTCGTGCCATTCCACTTCTGGACAGCAGATACCTATCAAGGTGCACCAACAACCGTTACAGGCTATCTTAGCGTGATTTCAAAGGGTGCAGCTGCATTCACACTCGCAGTTCTCCTTCATCACGTATTCTTTGCACTCGATGAGCATTGGGAGATTCTCATGGATATCCTCATCGTGCTCTCTATCACCGTGGCTAACCTCATGGCTATCCGTCAGACAGAGCTGAAGCGCTTCATGGCGTTCTCTTCTATCTCTCAGGCAGGATACATCATGCTTGCTGTTATCGGTGCAAATGCAGAGGCAAGTCTTGCTTCCCTGATGTACTACGTTCTCGTGTATATCGTGGCAAACATGAGCGTATTTGCTATCATCTCTGTTGTAGAGCAGAACAATGGTGGTCGCACGGATATGCGTGCTTACGATGGTTTCTACGGAAACAATCCAAAGCTTGCGTTCCTCATGACTCTTGCTTTGTTCTCACTTGGTGGTATTCCTCCATTCGCTGGTATGTTCTCAAAGTTCTTCGTGTTCATGGCTTCTGTAAACGGACAGGAGGGCAACTGGTTGCCTTATTTCATCATGTTCGTTGCTTTGATTAACACGGTAGTGTCACTCTACTACTATCTGTTGATTGTCAAGGCTATGTTCATCAACAAGACTGACGAGCCATTGCCAACATTCCAGAGCGACGGTAACACAAAGCTTACCCTCGCTATCTGTACAGCCGGCATTCTCCTCTTCGGAGTTGTAAGCTGTCTTTACGAGGCAATCCAGGCTGCTTGCGTAGCATCTTGCTAAGTCAAGTTAAATGAAAAGTGAAAAATCATTTCATGTACAATGTACAATTTACAAAGTACAATTTGTATCTTGTATTTTTAATTTTTTACTTTTCATTTAAAAATAAAATCCCGAATGTTCATAACGAATGTTCGGGTTTTTATTTTTTATGTACGTTCAATGTAAGTCCGTTGTAGCTCCGTTGCAAAACCGTTGTAAGTCCGTACCAAAGTCGGTGCAAGTCCCATTTAAGGAAGCGGAGCAGAAACGAAGGTGAAGCGAAGGATAAGCGAACCTGAAGTAAATGTAAAATCTCAGATAAATCATATAAATCAGTTTCCCTTATTCCTTGACCACAAATAGCACAGATCTAAGGGATTTTCTCGCTTACGCTCGTGATGGATATCTCTAAAATCCCAAATATCTGTGGTTATTTTTTCTTGAACTATTTTTTAGTCATTGTGAACAATATTCTTGAAGTTTTGAGCATCGTAAGGTGCTTTTATGCTAATTATCTTGAGAGAATTTTTCGAAGGGGGTTACACCCTTGCCCATTTTGTGGCTCTAACACTCTGAGAATCAGATAATAAAAGCTGGTGTAACCCCCTCCTAAAAAGTACCCTATTTTAGAGGGGGTTACACCCTATGTAATTTGTTGATAATCAATACATAAAAGCCCTAAAAACGCAAAAGGTGTAACCCCCTTCGAAAAATTCTTTGGTCATTTTTATTAAAAACAGGAAAAGTTTTTGGTGGTACACCGTTGCGCCTTTGCTATTTTGAGTTATTCAACGTATTGAAAAACAGATGTTTATCTTGGGTGTAACAGTCTCGAAACTGTTACACCTTTTGGTGCAACGGTTTTTGTACTGTTGCACCGCATCTAACATATTGATAATCAGTTTAAAATTGTGCTCATATCAGCAAAGGTGCAACGGTGTAGCCCCAAAAACTTCTCTATTTTTATCCAAGGGAAATATTACATAGGGATTATTCCATTTGTCCCTTTTGTCATATTTTTCTTAAGTTCTTCTTCCGTTTTCTTGAAAAGTTCAGACTTGACGCTTAGTTGATGCTCAACAAGTAAATCATAATCACATTTATTATCTGCAACCTTGATTGAAACAACAAATAGTTCCATACACATCAATACCAAAAATAGAACAATATAAAAAACTAAAGAAGGCCAACTCTTACTGATTACGGCTACTGTTGCATTCAGTTCTTCAATAAATCCAGTTGGTTTGTTCATGACTTCATTAATGACAATCTGCTGAATGTTTATTTTTTGTTTACTTAAGGTGTCAACCTGAGCATTATACTTAGCATATAGTTCATTACAAGAACGAAGTTGTTGAGTTTTTGGATTTTCAAATGCTTGTTGTTGTATTGTTGTTGTATGATTTTTTTGAGCATTACCATATTCGTCTTTAGGACCTGTAGTAGTGCTCCTTGATACATTGGTTACATGGATTACAGGTTTCTGCGAAATTTCATCACTTAATGCCGAGATATTTTTACTTAATGAATCCATTGCATATTCTAGCCGGGCAACATCTTTATCTATAATCTCAACACGATTAGCAACGATTTGCTTAACCATAACTTCACGTTGCAGAGTAAGTTCTTCCTTAATATCATTTCGGAAAATAATCTGATCAAAGATACATGATCCCAATACTGCCATCATTAATGCGAGAATAAAACGCGTAGCTTCCATTATTCTTGCCTTACCGACCGTCAGAATAATAACACGTTCTATATTCACAATCAAAAAGATAAAGAACATAGATACAAGCATTTTATAGAATACATATTCTATTCCTGTATTTTCAGAATGGAATATATAGTTGTTCGCAAAACAATAGCCAATGGTACCCCAAAGGAGCATCATAATCATAATAGCGGACAACAGTTTGAAAAACTGTCTTTTACTAGCTTCTCCGCATTGAGATAGAATCTCATAATTCCATCCAATAAGGAAACAGCCATATTTATAAATATACTTCATACTCTACTTCACTTTATTATATGTGTGACATCATATGTCTGCGCAGCAATACCCTTTAGGAATCCCCTTTTATATGACTCTATCATCTGAGTCATTTTGGGATCATTCCTTTCTAGATCTTCTTCCATACGAGCTATTTCAGCAAGATGTGACTGGAATGTTTCTATCAAAGCCCTTAGTTGTGCTGCTGATGATACAACCATTGATTCTTCTGCAATCTGAACTTGCACTTTCAACTTGCGGATATCATCTTGATAACGCACTTTGACTTGTTGAAACCTAAGTTTTAGATTGTTTCGAAGAAGTGCTTCCTTTGTATCTCTATACGACTTGTCATTATTCACTAACGCATCATTATAGCCTTCATCCTCAAAATCTCTTGTGATGAAAGCATAGATCGCATCAATTGGACGACCTGTTCCGAATGCTATCGTTGTAACTGTTGGATCAGGATTCTCATCAGCGACAAACTCATTTCTCGGAACTGTATTACCAACATTTCCGTCCATCATCTCAGAAGTTGAAGACAATGGAGTTGGTTCTGGGATATTATTTGCACTCTGAAAATGATTAGAGCGACCTAAAATTTTATCGAATAAAGACATAATAGATTGTATTAAATTTATGATATGTTACACAAACAAACTCTTTGTATGTGGAATTACTTTTGTTGGAACTATATATTCTCTGTGACCTTTATTGTGACATCTTTCACATAGTGTTACAAGAAAACGATCATCATACATCCACGGCAAATACTTTTCTCCTGTAGGTGTTACATGATATTGTTTATGATGAACAACAAGCCCAACTGTTGAACCACATATCTGGCATCTATGATTGTCGCGCGATAATATGCGCTCCTTCTTCTGTTTCCATTTCTTATTGAACAGATGTTCCTTGTATGATAGTCCCATATCTAACTTTTGATTTTGAATGTTGTAATGATATTGAATAATGACTCATCCGTTTTATTTTGTATTCCTACTGAAAGTGTTCCTCGTTTAGGTGGTCTTATTCTTATCGTATATACATCTTCAACATAGAGCCAATGGTTTGGTTCTTTGTTATCTATATAGAACTCCTTATTGTAGATTAACGCCAAAGTACATGGCCGTTTCTTTTTTATTGATACCTAAGTTCAAGATAGAAGTGCAATTTTTAGGTAGAGTCGAAGCCAAGACTAATACTTGAAAAACACCGAGGGGTTTGGGGGCGAGCAGCCCCCAAGA
>CADCIQ010000046.1 GCA_902801425.1 uncultured Bacteroidales bacterium
TTCCCATTTTATGTATATTTTATTTATTTCTGAATTTTGTTATTTTGAGAATTCTTTGATACGTTGCTCGTCTGCTAATTTGCAGATGAGAAGTCGTCCATCTCTTTCTGCTACAATATATCCGTCGAGTCCTTGGATAGCAACTTGCTTTGCTCCTTCTACGTTTACGATGCAGTTACTTGACTCAAAGAGTTTCACGTTCTGGCTGATGATAGCGTTTCCTTCGTCATCCTTCTTAGAGAGTGTCTGAAGTGACCCCCATGTGCCGAGATCGCTCCAACCGAAGTCAGCAGGGAATACGAATATTTCCTCTGCTTTCTCAAGAATAGCATAGTCAACGCTGATATTCTCGCACTCAGGATACTTCTCATCAACAACCTTCTGCTCTCCCGCAGTTCCCATTACAGGAATCATATTTTCAAATGTAGTAGCGATAAGTGGCTGATACATACGGAATGCGTTCACTATTGTACGCACATTCCATATGAAAATACCTGCATTCCAAAAATAATTATTATGTGAGATATACTCTTTGGCTGTCTCGAGATTTGGTTTCTCGCGGAAAGAATCTACACGGAAAATCTCCTTGTTGCGAAGACTCTGCTGAGCGAGATCTGCCTGAATATATCCATAACCAGTCTCAGGACGGGTAGGTTTCATTCCAAGTGTTATAATAGCATCGGTCTCACTTGCAAAATTGAGAGTGCTTGAGATTACTCGCTGGAACTCAGCTACGTTCATCACTACATGGTCGCTTGGAGTAACCACTATATTTGCGTTAGGATCCTGTACCTTGATTCTCCAGCTTACGTATGCAATACATGGTGCTGTGTTTCTACGGCATGGCTCACTAAGGATATTACCACGAGGTATTTCTGGCAACTGTTCCGCAACAGTCTCTACGTATGCAGCATTAGTTACTACCCATACATTCTCTGCTGGGCATACACCCTTGAAGCGGTCATAAGTAAGCTGCATGAGAGAGCGCCCCACACCAAGTACATCGATAAACTGCTTTGGCTTATCTTCGGTACTCATAGGCCAGAAGCGGCTTCCAACGCCACCTGCCATAATTACAAGATGATTATGATTCTCTGCCATAATGTTTATAACAAGTTTACCCTTTTTATCTAAATTTTTATTCTTTAAACTATTTACTTTCTGCTTTACACTATCATCAATCCTCCATAAGGTGTTTCATAAAATCATCAAGATCTTTTTCGAGATTTTCCATGAATGCTCCACCTATTATGATAGTGTCATCGGTATCTGCGATGAACAGTTCATCAACGTGTTCACCAGTTTCTGTCTCAAGTACAAAGCTATAAGGCATTATTATACCCATGGATGCTCCGAAACCATCTTTGAGCAGCAATTGTCGGAGAATTTTTGCAGCCTTTTGATAGAACTGCTTTTCATCCTCTTGATTGTCAATCCATTCGTCAACAACGATGCGAGTAATTTCTTGCTCGTCGTCATTGAATACCATAACATCACCCGTTTCCTGATTGATACGGATGTGGATGTCGGTCATCACTGTAGGTTCTTCTACCTGTGGAAATTTTTGCGACACCTTATTAAGCATTCGCAAAAGTTGTGACTGAATTTTTTCTGTCATGACAATTTCTCTATACGTTCAACTTTATACTTCACTACGTTCTAACTAAAGTACTCATCCAACTGTTTGTTGGCTGCACCATCGCTATTATCTATGAAAGACAATATCTTTCCTTTTTCCATTAGTGCTACATGTGTGGATATATCCACGGTGTGGTTCAGATTGTGACTTGATACCAGGAGTGTAGCTCCGGTTTCTTCATGATAGTCCATAAGGAGTTTCTTGAGCTTGTTCTGACTTGATGGGTCTAGGAAGTTGAATGGCTCATCAAGTATCACAATCTTTGGTTTTGCAAGGAGTGCAGAAACAATACCTACTTTTTGTCTGTTACCAGCAGAAAGGTCGCGAATCAGTTTCCCTGCTCCTATTATTTCATCCGTAAGAAATTCCTTGTATTGTTCAACCGAAGCCTTAACTGTTTCCTCTGGAATCTCGTTTACTTTACCAACAAAGAGAAAGTACTCTTCTGGGGAAAGGAAATCAATTAGGAATCCTTCGTTTACGTATGCTCCGACGAAATGTTTCCATTCCTCGCACTTGGCTGGATTTATGAGTTCTTCATCGTCAGATTTGCTCAATCCGATTTCTCCGTCTGTCGCTTTTATGAGGTCGAGAATCAGCCTGAAAAGGGTTGTCTTACCAGCACCATTGTTCCCGACGAGCCCTAATATGGTCTCATCGGGAATAATAAGTTCTGGAATATCTACGGCTCTTTGTTCACCGTAGTCCTTTGTCAGATTGGTTGCTTTTATCATAAATTAGATGTTCTTTCCGTGACAGTTCTTGAACTTCAGACCAGAACCACATGGACATGGATCATTAGGACGAGGCATCTTATCCTTTACGATAGGAGTGCGAGGCTGCTGTCCTGCTGATGGATCGTTGTATTGTGGACGATCCTCATCCTGTATAGGAGAGCCATCCCCCTGAAGCTCGTCGTGCTGAGTTGTCAGCTTTGGCTGCTCTTGCTTAGGCTCCTCTGCAGGTGCTTCTTGCATCTCCATTGGAATATCAGGCTGCTGCTGATGAATGCGAGCACGTGTGAGAGTCATAGAGATAGTATCGTGCATCTCATTGATCATGTTGTCCCATAACTTCACACTCTCAAGCTTGAAGATGAGAAGTGGATCCTTCTGTTCGTAGCTTGCGTTCTGTACAGAGTGACGGAGTTCATCCAACTGGCGGAGATTCTCTTTCCAGTTATCATCTATAGTACGGAGCATTATCATCTTCTCGAACTGCTTGATGATATCCTTGCCTTCAGACTTATAGAGTTCCTGAAGGTCGAATGTCATATTATATATCAGACGACCATCGGTAATAGGAATTGCTATGCGTTGGAATTCGTGACCGTGGTTTTCTGCAATATCCTTGATTACAGGCCAAGCAGTATTCTGGATACGCTCTGTACGGTTCTTGAATTCTGTCATTACATTCTGGAATGCCTTTTCTGACATCTGCTCCTTGCCTTGTGTTGCGAACTCCTGTTCTGTGAATGGGAATTCCATTGCAAACACCTTAA
The DNA here is from genome assembly GCA_902801425.1 of uncultured Bacteroidales bacterium. GTDB lineage: Bacteria > Bacteroidota > Bacteroidia > Bacteroidales > Bacteroidaceae > Prevotella. The sequence goes on from CADCIQ010000046.1 coordinate 3,141, forward strand.
GGAACTGTTCCTTGCATCCCGTGAAGTCATTGTTGTTCAAGATTGCGGTCACACGATCCCAAAGTAGGTTCGTGATATCCATTCCAATACGCTCTCCCATGAGGGCATGACGACGACGCTCGTATATTACGGTACGCTGCCTGTTCATTACGTCATCATATTCAAGCAGACGCTTACGGATACCGAAGTTATTCTCCTCAACCTTCTTCTGGGCACGCTCGATGCTCTTAGAGATAAGCGGACTTTCGATTCTCTCGCCCTCTTCAAAGCCGAGACGGTCCATAACCTTTGCTATACGCTCAGAAGCGAACAGACGCATCAGTTTATCTTCGAGAGATACATAGAACACAGAAGAACCTGGGTCACCCTGACGACCTGCACGACCACGAAGCTGACGGTCAACACGACGGCTTTCGTGACGCTCTGTACCGATGATTGCGAGACCACCTGCAGCCTTAACCTCAGGAGAAAGCTTGATATCGGTACCACGACCTGCCATGTTTGTGGCGATTGTAACGGCACCAAGACCATTAACCGACTTACCTGCCTCTGCGACAATCAAAGATTCGCGCGCGTGTTCCTTAGCATTAAGCACATTGTGAGGAATGTTCCTCATCTTAAGCATTCTGCTGATAAGCTCAGAAATCTCAACCGATGTTGTACCAACGAGAACAGGACGACCAGCATTTCTCATTGCCTCGATTTCCTCTATGACTGCTGTGTATTTCTCGCGAGCAGTCTTATACACACGGTCATCCATGTCGTTACGCAGAACCTTGCGGTTTGTTGGAATCTCAACAACGTCAAGTTTATAGATGTCCCAAAACTCACCAGCCTCTGTACTTGCTGTACCCGTCATACCTGCAAGTTTGTGGTACATACGGAAGTAGTTCTGCAAGGTGATAGTTGCGTATGTCTGTGTAGCAGCCTCTACCTTTACGTGTTCCTTTGCCTCTACTGCCTGATGGAGGCCATCACTCCAACGACGACCTTCCATGATACGACCGGTCTGCTCGTCAACAATCTTAACCTGACCGTCCATAACAACGTACTGGTCATCCTTGTTGAACATTGAGTAAGCTTTCAGGAGCTGTTGGATAGTATGAACACGTTCAGACTGAACAGCATAGTGCTGGAAATACTCATCCTTCTTCATCAGTCTTTCTTCGTCAGACAGAGACTTGTCTGCTTCAAGAGCTGAGAGCTGTGCTGTGATGTTTGGAATCACGAAGAGCTCCTTGTCACCGACCTGATTTGAGAGCCATTCTACACCCTTGTCTGTGAGTTCTGCGGAGTTTGTCTTCTCGTCAGCAACGAAATACAGAGGCTTGATGCACTCTGGCATGCGACGGTTGTTGTTCTCCATGTAAATCTCCTCAGTCTTAAGCATGCCTGATTTGATACCTTCTTCAGAAAGGAACTTCAGCAATGGGCGGTTCTTTGGAAGGGACTTGAAAGAACGATACAAAGCAAGGAATCCTTCGTCGAGTTTTTCCTTGTTGTTTGTCTTCTGACCCTCTGCAATGAGGTTCTTAGCGTCAGCGAGATATTGAGTAGCGAGCTTTCTCTGAACGGAAACGAGCTGCTCCACTAGTGGCTGATACTCCTCGAACATCTGGACATCACCCTTAGGAATTGGACCTGAGATGATGAGTGGGGTACGAGCATCATCAATCAATACAGAGTCAACCTCATCGACGATAGCGTAGTTGTGACGACGCTGAACAAGATCTTCTGGCTGCATAGCCATATTGTCGCGGAGGTAGTCGAAACCGAACTCGTTGTTTGTACCGAATGTGATATCAGCCTGATAAGCTCTGCGACGAGCTTCAGAGTTTGGCTGATGCTTGTCAATACAATCCACAGAAAGACCGTGGAACATATAGAGTGGTCCCATCCACTCTGAGTCACGCTTTGCAAGGTAGTCATTCACGGTTACAACGTGAACGCCGTTGCCTGTGAGTGCGTTGAGGAATACCGGGCATGTGCCTACCAGTGTCTTACCCTCACCAGTTGCCATTTCGGCAATCTTTCCCTGATGAAGAACGATACCGCCGAAGAGCTGTACGTCATAGTGAACCATCTCCCACTTGAGATCGTTACCCCCTGCTGTCCAGTGGTTGTGATAGATAGCCTTGTCGCCATCTATTGTCACGAAGTCCTTGCTTGGGTCTGCTGCAAGCTCGCGGTCGAAGTCTGTTGCGGTTACGATGGTCTCTTCGTTTTCAGAGAAACGACGTGCAGTATCCTTAACGATGCTGAATACTACTGGGAAAACCTCGTCAAGAGCTACTTCGTATTTCTCGAGAACCTCTTTATCGAGTTTGTCTATCTCAGAAAAGATGCTTGCACGCTCATCGATTGGAGTATCTTCAATCTTTGCTTTCAGATCATCAATCTGCTTCTTGAGGTCGTTAGCAGAATTCTGTACGTATGACTGTATTTCCTTTGTCTTGGCACGAAGCTCATCGTTTGAGAGTGCCTGAATGGCTGGATATGCAGCCTTAACTTTTTCTACGAGTGGCTGTATCTTCTTGATGTCGCGGCTTGCCTTGTTGCCGAAAATTGCTGATAATATTGCGTTGAAATTCATATCTGGTTTTGATGTATTCTTTTTACCGAAGTGGTAATTGACTGCAAAAATAATATTTTTTTTTCAAATATGCTAATAAAATTGTGATTATTTGAGAAAACAGTATGTATTTATTACATAAGCCTTGTTTTTTTGTGCAAAAATGCTCTAAAACAAAGGCAATGACTTGCAGCCGTTCGGGGCGCGAATACGTAATGACTTTGATATGGTTGGCGCAATTCTGTCGGTACTCACTACCGTCTCGACGTGGCTTGCCCTTACGCCTGCTCCGTAGAAGATGATAGGGAATATAACTGCTGATGGGGTAGGGTTGAACTTTTCGCCCGTGTTCTCGTTTACGACTTGCCAACCTGGTGCCACCTCGCAGATGATGTCGCCTGATAATGTGAGACTATATCCATTCCTGATCTTCAACAAGTTTTCGTTTGTTGAGGAAAGTATGTTTTCTGATGTCTGTATGTCCCTTACGCCTTCACTCAGGAAAAGGAAGTCACGGGATCGCTTAAGTATTTCAGAGAGACTTAGTTGCTGCTGCTCTATGAGTTTGTGGTTGAGGTAAATCTGATTGTGATATACGGCATCTACATACTGTCCCTTTCCATATACGTTGGAAAGATACATGTTGAGCAGATTTGCAGTTCTGTTTATGTAGAAAGTGCCCGAAGGTATGCCATATTTGTCATAGTCAACATCCTCAATCTCTGAGTAGCCTGTTGATGACAGAATGAACAATACCTGTCCCTTGCCAAGACGACTCTCAAGGGTCTCTATTATGCGATTTAGTTCGTGGTCAAGGCGCATGTAGGTGTCCTGAAGCTCGGTTCTGTTGCTTGCAAGAACACTTTCCAACGGCTTGCCTGCATAGTATTGTATGCATAGCAAGTCTGTCACATCGTCAGTACCGAGACCATTGTCCTTCTGGCATTTCAATGCCATAAGTGATATTTCTTCGTTTACGAGCGCACTTCGCTTGAAATCAATGAATTTCCTTTCTCCCGTGAATGGGTGTGAGAATGATTTCTGCATGCCTTCGCCCATAAACAGACTCAGAGTCTCTCCAAGACCGCTAAGAGGCGACCATTTGAGACTCTTCAGCTTGTCTGCAATAGGGAAGTTCGCCGTTACTCCAATGACCCATTGATCTGCTGCCAAAGCGTAAGCGTTGGTGGTTGTCCAGCGACCTGTATTGTCGTCGATCCAAAGGGCAAGGTCTCCTGCGTGCCCAGCACTTATAATCGCTGCATCTCGCTCTGGGCCAATGCTGTACACCTTCGACATTCCATTTGTGAAAACCTTCAGCTCATCACCAATGGTTGTTGTCATGAGATGCTTGGCAGAAACGGCATCACGACCTTGCGCGGCCTTGATGTTCTTGTCTTCCGTACAACCTGTTCTGCGAAGTGTCTTACGGTCTATCCATGAGTTACTTACAATTCCGTTGTAATAGGGCGTTGCGCCCGAAACGATGGTTGCGGTTGCTGATGATCGATCGGCAGGGAAATAGTCGTTTACGGCCTTCTCATATACGAGACCATCTCGCATAAGACGCTTGAATCCGCCATCTCCATAGAATCGCTCGAATATCTGAAGATAGTCGGAACGCAACTGGTCAATGGTTATATTGACCACAAGTTTAGGAAGTCCGGTTTCGTTCATCTGTGCCATCGCCTCGTTAGCGCACATACTTGCTACGAGAATGGCAGTCAGATACCTGTATATGTTCGATGAATTCTTCATTCTTTCTATTTTAATCTTTACACTTTCTTCGATAAATAATTCTAACTAGCAAACTTAATGCCAAAATGTTCATTCCTTCTGCATAAGACTGGAAAAAGTTGCCAAAAAAGAATAAAATTACCATTAAAAATGCTAAATTCCAGCGATACTTCCATTTTGTCCACGGTGACATGAGGAAGAGCCAAAGCGGATTCAGAACGAGTATTTGCAGGTTTAGAGGTACAAAAGGATGCTGGCTGAAAATCATGGCGAAAGGCAAAAGTCCAGCTATTCCGCAAATGTAGAATAGTATTATGTCACATCCCTTTAGTCGCTTCTTTTTCGTGAATTCGTAGATAGTCCAAACTAATACCAAAGCAAATAAAACAATTGCACTCGTTGTTGGTGTAAGTGGAAAGTCAGACATTGGTTCAAAGTGTGGCTGTGCATCTCTCAGAAGCCAGAAGGTACTATCCACAAGTGCCACTTTCTTTCCGTCTGCCCTTGTGATTGTGGCAGAATCAAAGTCGGCTGCAAGGACTTCTGGAAGAAATTCCCTTTCAGAATGTGATGCGTTATGGTCGGCTTTTAGCCCAATAACAAGATCGTTACCAGCTTTGCACCAATCGTATCCGTCTGTTTTCCAATGCAGGAGGTCGCGGAATGTCTTTTCACCTTTTTGTTGAGAGGTCTCCTGATAGCTGACCTTACCGTCAATGTTCGCAAGAATCACATCCCTTGCCCTTGTCGTGCAGTTGTCGTAGATGTAGTTGTAGCGATAAATGCGATTCTCTGGACGGTAGTTGTCTTCCAGGGCTTGCATTATGCGCGACTTTTCTGCATCCGTGAGGTTGAGTCTTTGCTGATAAACGTCACTCCCATAGTATTCGTATTCACGAAGGAAGTATTCCGTAGGGATGATAGCCATTGTGTAGTCGGTAAAACCGAGAACGAATTTGGCAACAAAATTTGGCTGAGAAGCGTCAAATACTCCCCAGTTTATTGCAACATCCATGTTGCGCTCTGTATCTACAACCCTTATCGCCGTATGTCCGTAGAGACTGTATATCTGGGCATGAGGTTGGCAAGTCAGCAGACTTATTTCCGTCTTTGCAGACACTCTAATTGTAAAAAGTGTCAAAAAGACCACGAATGACGTGTAAAAATATACTATATTTCGTTTCACGATGCAAAAATAACTTTAATTTATCACATTTCGTGCGATTATTTCATTTTTTTTCGATAATTTTGCACCCTGTAATCAAAAAACGGACAAAAAACATATAAATGAAGAAAATAATTGCTGCAATGAGCATTGCTTTGCTCGCAACTCCAGCTTTGGCTCAGAGTGGAACAAACTCTCCATATTCTCAGTATGGAATAGGCGCGCTCTCAGATCAGGGTAACAGTTTCAATAGAGGCATGAATGGTGTCGGTTTGGGGCTTCGTCCTCATAACCAGATAAACTATCTCAATCCGGCTTCTTATTCGGCAGTCGATTCTCTTACCTTTATCTTCGATGCTGGGCTTTCTCTTCAGTTGACAAACTTCAAGGAGGGTAAGGTAAGCAAGAATGCAAGAAATGCAGATTTTGAATATGCTGTGGGCGGATTCCGCGCAGCTCGCAATCTTGGTGTTGCCTTCGGAATCTTGCCTATCTCGAACATAGGATATAATTATTCGAATACAGGTTCCGTGCAGCGTGAGGATGCTTTGACAACTACAACTTACAGTAATGCCTATTCTGGTACAGGTGGTTTGCATGAGGTGTTCCTCGGTGTTGGTTGGTCTCCGTATAAGGGAGTTTCCGTAGGTGTTAATGGCGGCTATCTCTGGGGTGAGATTGATCGTAATGTTGCCAATTCCTATTCTGACGGATATGCAAAGAGCCTGAAGAAAAACCAATATTGCACAATAAGCAACTATAAACTTGATTTTGGTGTTCAGTATCAGCATGAGCTGAATGATAAGGATGTGCTTACCGTAGGTGCTACATACGGGCTTGGGCATAGCCTTCATGCAGATCCAACCTTGTCTATTATGAGTGCAAGTGCTCAGACTGCTGTTTATGACACTACCGAATTTGTAGCTCATGATGGTATTGATTTCCCTGCCCAGATTGCTGCAGGTGTTTCATGTACTCATGGCACTAAGTGGACGGTTGCCCTTGACTATACCTTGCAGCAATGGGCTAATGCCAAGTACCCTCAAGACAATGGTAATGGCTATGTGGCAAAGACGGGGCTGTTCAAGGATAGCCATAAGGTTAATGCAGGCTTTGAGTATTGTCAGAATACCGAAGGTCGTAGCTTCCTGTCTCGCATCCGTTATCGTTTTGGTGCAGGATATTCTACTCCTTATATAAAGATTGGCGAAAAGGATGGTCCAAACCAGTTGTCCGTTAGTGCTGGTGTGGGTATTCCTATCGTGAATGTTTACAACAACCGCTCTATGCTCAACGTGAGTGCACAATGGGTGCGTAATGATGCAAGTGGTTTCATCAAGGAGAATACTTTCCGTATCAATGTAGGCTTCACATTCAACGAGCGTTGGTTCGCTAAGTGGAAGTTCGAATAAGAAGTCTTTTCCCCTTTCATCTCTCGCTTTAGCTCCAATTCAACTCCAATTCAGTTCCAATCCAAGTCCAATTCGGGATTGGGGATGGAACGGACTTACAGCGGACTTACAACGGACTTAAAACGGATTTATAACTTACGACTTTGCATCGGAATATGAAAATGCTAAAAGGCAATACTGATAGAATAGTTCCATTGTGGTGCTTTGGCATCATGATGGTTCTCTCGTTTATTGCCTGTAATAGTCCGAAGGAGCACACAGCACCTGCTATCTATGCCCGTGACTCTGTTGCCATGATGACGAGCTATGGCGTTAATACGCTCATAAGCGATTCGGGCATTATGAAGTATCGTATCGTTACGGAGCGTTGGGAGGTGAACGAGAACGTGAACCCCAAGCGCTGGATATTCCGTCGTGGGTTGTTCCTTGAGCAGTTCGATGAGAAGTTCCATGTTGAGGCTTATATCCAGGCTGATACCGCCTATTGCTATACGGAACAGAATCTATGGCATCTTATCGGTAATGTTCGCGTGCGCACGGTGGATGGTTTGGTTTATAGCTCCGAGGAACTATACTGGGATCAGAATAAGCATGAACTATATTCGTATAGGTTTAGTCATCTCGTAACTCCTGAAAGAGAGATGCAAGGCGCATATTTCAGGAGTGATGAGCAACTTCGACGCTATTTCATCTCTAACTCCAAGGGCTCGTTCATGCAGAGTGATATGTTCAAGGAAGATACTACGACACAGAAGGCTGCTTCTGATACATCCGCTATCGTTCCTCCTAAGCGTGGAATGACAATGCCACGTAAAAAGAATAACAATTAACAATTAACAATTAACATGCCTGTTGTCTAAGGCTTCCTCCTTGTGGGGGAGAACTGTAGAGGCTGATTTACGATGCTTATACCTTCAATATTAATTACGATGCTTTTCTCCGCGTTCTTTTCGGGCATGGAGATTGCTTTCGTGTCCAGTAACAGGATGCTTGCGGAGGTGAATCGTGAGAAGGGAAGCGTTACGGATAGGGTGGTGTCGAAGTTCTATCGACATCCCAATATGTTTGTCTCCACTATGCTTGTGGGCAATAACATCGCACTCGTAATCTATGGCATACTGATAGCCCGACTCTTTGATGCAACTATCTTTTCCGGGCTTTCTGAACCTGCAAAGGTAACGAGCGATACTATCCTCTCTACGCTTATTGTCTTGTTTACAGGAGAGTTTCTTCCAAAGACTCTTTTTAAGGCCAATGCCAATAAATGCCTTAGAGGCTTTGCCTTACCTGCATATCTCTGTTATATAATACTTTATCCAATCTCACGTCTTTGTGCAATACTATCAAAAACATTGTTACGTTCCCTTGGCGTCAAGATGGAAAAGAAAGAGCATCAGGAAGAGTTCTCGAAGGTTGATCTCGACTATCTCGTGCAGCTGTCTATTGATCAGGCAGGTGATGATGAGAAGATAGATGAGGAAGTGCGTATATTTCAGAATGCACTTGAATTTTCTGATACGAAGGTGAGGGATTGTATGGTGCCTCGTACTGAGATAAAGGCTGTCTCCACGGAGAGTTCGGTGGCTGAGCTTCGACAGATGTTCATAGAGTCCGGGCATTCGAAAATCATTGTCTATGAGAATGATATTGATAACATCATAGGCTATATTCATTCTTCTGAATTGTTCCATGATCTGAAGGACATAAAGGCTGCTGTCCGTCAGATGCCTTTTGTGCCTGAGACAATGGCTGCAAAAAACTTGATGCACACTTTCCTCCAGCAGAAGAAGAGTCTTGGCGTTGTGGTGGATGAGTTTGGAGGCACAAGCGGTATTGTGGCTCTTGAGGACATTGTGGAGGAGATTTTCGGAGATATTGAGGATGAGCACGACAGTTCAAACTTTATTTGCTGCTCAACGGGCGATGGCGAGTATGTAATATCCGCGCGTCTTGAGATTGACAAGGTGAATGACACCCTTCATATAGAGCTTCCGGAATCCGACGACTACAAGACCGTGGGAGGTTTCATCCTTGATCGTTTCCAGAGTTTCCCTAAGCTCAATGAAGAGATTCTGATTGATAAAAAGTTCGAATTCAAGGTGGTGAAGAGCACAAAGACCAAGATTGAATTGGTAAAGTTAAGGATTTTGAATGAAGAGTGAATGGAGAAAATAACATCATTTTCTCCTAATTATATGTAAAAACTGCGTGATTTTGGGAAAAAATAAGCCCAAGATTGCGCTTTTTCTTTTTTTTTTACTAACTTTGTACGCAATTTGCACGCGAGCGCTAATCTAAGTGTAAAATATGAGAGTGCAAAGTGGAAAGTAAGAAAATAAAAAACAATAATAAAAACCAAATCAAAACTAAAAAATGGCAGTATTAGGTAAAATTAGACACAGAGGAAAATTACTGGTGGGTGTCATCGGTATAGCCCTCTTTGCTTTCATTGCCGAGGAAGCCGTTCGCTCTTGCGAGACTTCAAAGAATAGTGAGCGTCAGCAGATAGGCGCGGTACTCGGTAAAAAGATTTCTTATGATGAATTCCAGAAAATGGTTGACGAGTTCAGCGATGTCATTAAGTTGACACAGGGCAAGGAAAACTTTACTGAGGACGAGCTTAACCAGGTTCGTGATCAGGTTTGGAATACTTTCGTTCAGACACAGCTTATTGAGGATGATGCCAAGAAACTCGGTCTCACTGTAACTGATGATGAGATTCGTGATATTCTCAATCAGGGAACAAACCAGCTCCTTCTCCAGTCTCCTTTCGTAAATCAGCAGACTGGCCGCTTCGATGCTAACGCACTCAAGCAGTTCATGAACGAGTACAAGAAGAATACAAACCCACAGCTCAAGGAGCAGTACGAGAAGATATATAACTACTGGCAGTTCATCGAAAAGACTCTCCGTCAGCAGACTCTTGCTCAGAAGTATCAGGTCCTTCTCGGTCACACTTTCTTCTCTAACCCTGTTGAGGCTAAGCAGACCTATAATGAGCAGACCACAGAGGCAAGCATTGAGCTTGCTGCTTTCCCTTACTCTTCTATCGAGGATAAGGACGTTGAGGTTTCTGACGCTGACCTCAAGGCTAAGTATAACGAGCTGAAGCCACGTTTCAAGCAGTATGACGAGACACGTGACATCAAGTATGTTGCAGTTCGTGTAAAGGCTTCTGCTGGCGACAAGGCCGCTCTCATGAAGCAGACAAAGGACTTTGCAGCACAGCTTGCAACTGCTGAGGATCCAACAGAGGTTGTACGTAAGTCTGGTTCTAACATCGCTTACCTCGGTGTTCCTGTAAACAAAAACGCATTCCCATCTGATATTCAGGCTCTCCTCGATTCTACATCAGTAGGTGCTACAACAGCAATCAAGGAGAACGCACAGGACAACACCCTCAACGTGCTCCGCATCATGTCTAAGGCTGAGCTTCCTGACTCTATCGAGTTTCAGGCTATTCAGGTTGGCGGCGAGACTCCAGAGGATGCTCACAAGCGTGCTGACTCTATCTATAATGCTCTCTCTGCTGATGCTACACAGTGGGAGGCTATCGCTAAGAAATATGGTCAGACAGGTGCAAAGACTTGGCTCACTACACAGCAGTACCAGTATGCTCCTTCTCTCGATTCTGACACAAAGGCATATCTCAACACCCTCAACTATGCAAGTGTTGGTGCTCTGAAGAACATTCAGACAACTGCCGGAAACATCATCGTGAAGGTAACTGATCGCAAGGCAATGACAACAAAGTATGTTGCTGCTGTCATCAAGACTGACATTGCATTCTCTAAGGATACATACTCACAGGCTTACAACAAGTTCTCTCAGTATGTTTCAGAGAACCAGACTATCGAGGCTCTTGAGAAGAATGCAAAGAAGTATGGCTATACTGTAGAAACAGCTCCAGATACACGTACCACTCAGCACTATGTCGCTAACCTCCGTGCTACTCGCGAAGCTCTCAAGTGGATATTCGATTCTAAGGAAGGTGCAGTATCTCCTTTATATGAGTGCGGTGAGAATGACGCTCTCCTCGTAGTTGGTCTTACAAAGATTCACGAGAAGGGTTATCGTTCACTTGACGACGAGCAGATCAAGGAAGTTGTGAAGGCTGAGGTCATAAAGGACAAGAAGGCAGAGAAACTCATAGCAAAGGTTACGGGAGCAAAGAGCATCAAGGATGCACAGGCTAAGGGTGCAAAGGCTTCTGTTGTTAATCAGGTATCTTTCGCAGCTCCGGTGTTCGTACAGCTCACAGGTTCTTCTGAGCCTGCTCTTAGCGGTGCAGTTGCAGCAACAAAGGTAGGTCAGTTCTCTGCAAAGCCTGTTAAGGGTAACGCTGGTGTATATCTCTTCAAGGTAGCAAGCAGCGGTGCTCGCGCTGGTGTCAAGTTCGATGCTAAGTCTCAGGAGATGAAGCTTGCTCAGCGCAACATGCAGATGGCTGGTAATTTCATGCAGGAACTTTACATCAAGGCTGATATCGTGGATAATAGATATTTGTTCTATTAAGAAGCCCACCCTGTCCCTCCCAAAGGGAGGGCTCCACCCCCCTCACCCCCTCCAGGGGGAGTAGATACATTCTTCAAATCAAGGGGATATACCTTATTTATATATTAAGGGGTAGTAGTATAAAACATCCTTCCCTTTGGGAAGGCTTGGTTAGGCTTCTTATAAAAAAAATTAAATCCGCTCTCTGAAATTCATCGGAGAGCGGATTTTTTTGTAGTGTCAATAATTTTTTGTACCTTTGCAAACCGAATGCGCAGTCGTATCACTATATTTATTCTTTCTTTTGTCATTATTTTTGCAATGGCAGGCAATAGCACGTCATTCTTCAGTTCCGGGAAGAGTGATGCAGATACCGTTGCGTCTAAAAATGTGCAAGATACAGTGCATCTTGATTCCGCTATTGCGGAAAAAGTAAATATTGACTCTACGCTATCTCAGGCGATAGATACCCTCGATTCCCTGCATCGTGCCATCTTCCTTCGCAATAAGGCGATAGACGATTCCATTCGTCTTGACTCCATAAACCGAAAGAAGAAAAACGGCATCGACGCACCTGTTTCTTACACCGCAGATGATTCCCTCGTCTATTTCGCAGGAAATAAGATGGCGCACCTCTACGGATCATCAACGGTGAAGTATGAGAACATGGATCTCGCATCAGAGAAAGTGGCAATAACACTCGATTCAAGTCTTGTGCGTGCTACTGGTGTCACGGATTCTGCCACACGCGAGAAGGTTGGAACACCAGTATTCAAGATGGGCTCAGACACGTATGAGTCTGATACCATGGCTTTCAATTTCAAGACTAAGAAAGGACTCATTGCAACCGTATATACTGAGCAGGAAGACGGTTTCCTAACTGCGGAACGCTCAAAGCGTGATAGGGATGGCAACCTCTATCTCAAGCACGGTCGCTATACCACCTGCGATGAGGAGCATCCCGACTTCTACCTCGCACTCTCGCGTGCAAAGGTGCGTCCGGGCAAGGACGTTATATTCGGTCCTGCATATCTCGTTGTGCAGGATGTGCCTCTGCCTATCGCCATCCCATACGGCTTCTTCCCATTCTCAAAGTCATATTCAAGCGGTTTTATCATGCCGACATACGGCGATGAGACGGCACGAGGTTTCTATCTGCGTGACGGTGGTTACTACTTCGCAATTTCCGACCGCATCGACCTGAAACTGCTCGGAGAAATCTATACGAAGGGCTCATGGGGAGTATCAGCAGCATCCAACTATCGTAAGAGATACAAGTACTCTGGCTCATTCAACTTCAATTATCAGGATACACGTGAGGGCGATAAGGGAATGCCTGATTATACCAAGACAACGAGCTTCAGGTTCGCATGGTCACATCGTCAGGATTCAAAGGCAAACCCATTCAGCACACTCTCCGCAAGTGTCAATTATGCAAGTTCGAGCTATGAGCAGAACAATCTGTCGTCGTTCTATAACCCACAGCAGCGTTCACAGAGCACCCGAACCTCTTCCGTTTCGTGGAACACCCAGTTCTCAAGCATCGGCATGAGTCTTTCATCGGCTGCCAACCTCACGCAGAATATGCGTGACTCCACGATCTCACTTACATTGCCTGACCTCAATGTCTCAATCTCACGCTTCTATCCCTTCAAGCGCAAGTATGCAGCCGGCAAGGAGCGTTGGTATGAGAAAATCAGCATGTCATACACCGGACACATCTCAAACTCCATAAACACCAAGGAGGATCTGCTGCTTGATTCCCGTCTCAACAAGGATTGGAGAAACGGCATACAGCATTCTATTCCTGTCAGCGCAACATTTTCCCTGTTCGATGTCATCAACCTCACCACTTCCTTCAACTTCACCGATCGCATGTATCTGAGTAAGGAGAAAAAGGAATGGGTGGTGAACAATAGGACTGGCGTGGGCTATGAGAAGACAGATACGCTTTACGGTCTCTATAATGTGTATAACTGGAATGCAGCGGTAAGTGCCAACACCAAGCTGTATGGTATGTTCATACCAAGCCGAAAGCTCTTCGGCGATAAGATTCAGGCTATTCGCCACGTATTCACACCTTCTGTTTCGTTCAGCTATGCACCCGACTTCGGAACTGATTCATATGGCTATTGGAGAACGTATGAGAAGAAACTTGCCGATGGCACGATAGATACCGTTCGCTATTCCCCATACTCAGGTTCATTGTTCGGTGTTCCTGGTTCTGGAAAGACTGGCTCCCTGATGTTCCAGATTTCAAACAATCTGGAGATGAAGGTGAAGTCCGACAAGGATACCACAGGCTTCAGGAAAATATCCCTCATCGATGAACTCGGTGCAAGCATGTCATACAATATGGCGGCAAAGGAGCGTCCGTGGAGCGACCTCAACATGAACCTCCGCCTCAAATGGTGGAAGAGCTACACCTTCAGTCTCAGTGCCGTTTTCAAGACCTATGCGGTGGCACAGAAAGAGGACGGTACGGTGGTGGAGACCAACGCGACACAATGGTCGCTCGGCCATTTCGGGCGTTTCCAGGGCATGTCGCAGAACATATCATACACGCTCAACCCCGAGAAGATAAGGAAACTTTTCGGAGGCGATGACGACAAGAAGAAAAACGACTCTGACGATGATTCTGACGAGGACGACGACACGGGGCTTGACACCAATGTCGATCCTGTGATGATGAAAGGGCAGAAGGCTACCAGCGAGAAGTCGAAGGCTGATACCGATGAAGACGGCTATATGCGTTTCTCCATGCCGTGGAGCCTTACTTTCAGCTATGGCGTTACCATGCGTGAAGATCCGCAGGACTTCAGGAAATACAATCAGAAGGTGAAGTATGACGGCAAGATGTGTGAAGCCGGATACTATGGCTATAAGTTCACGCAGAACCTGAACTTCTCAGGCAACGTGCGCCTTTCCGATGGTTGGAACATATCATTCTCTTCCGGTTACGACTTCGACTTCAAGAAGCTCTCCACCACCTCCGCATCCCTTTCGCGCGACCTGCATTGCTTCTCCATGAGCTGTAGCGTGGTGCTTGCACCATACACAAGCTATAACTTCTCCTTCCGTTGCAATGCAGCCACGCTCACCGATGCCCTCAAGTACGATAAGCGGTCAGGCTATTCCAATAACGTGAACTGGTATTAAATAGTTCATAGTTCATAGTGCATAGTTCATAGTTCATAGTGCACTATGAATTATGAACTAAATTTGTATGTTTTAATAAAAAAAACTCAAAATCTCTTTGCTATCCTGAAAAAAAGTTGTAACTTTGTCACAGAAATACCAAAATGAGTTGACAATCTTGATTTTCAATTCACAGTTATTCAATTTAATAATAAGCTTATGAAGATAATAACAAGAATCACATTCATCCTCATGTGCCTCGCCTTCACACAGGCTATGCACGCTCAAGATGCCATCGTTTATGACTATCGTCTTGATGAGAAAGCTCTCAACGACAACAAAAACCCTATACCCTATGAGATACGCAGCTCGCCCCTGTTCGGCAAGACTATCAACGTGTTCGGTGCCAGCCGTGCCCGCAACGCCCGCAAGGAAATCACCGACACATGGCATTGCAAGGTTGCCCAGAAGTATCACATGCTCTACCGTAACTATGCACGCAACAACTGCTGCATAGCCTTCGACCGCCGTAACGAGCGATGGAGTGCACCAATCAGCGATTTCTACGAGGACATGGACTCATGTGACTATATCCTTCTCATTGGAGGCCACAGCGATGCAGAGCATATCATCAAGGGTAAGGGAACCATAGAGCAGTTCGAGGAAGGCTTCATCAAGCTTCTCCGCGGCTTCATCAAGAAAGCACCGTCAGCAAAGATCGGAGTAATGACACCTTGGAGAATCAGCAACCCACCCTATCCGGAGATCACCCGCATCATGATAGAACAGTGTCATAACTTCACAATCCCGGTATTCGACTGCTCAACACAGAGCGGCATCTACGTGTGGGATATGGAGTTCACGAAGAGATATTTCCACACCTATCAAGACAACACCCACCTGAATGCGAAAGGTCACAAGCTGTTCAGAAACAAGGGCGAGAAATTCCTGTTAGGGCTTTAGGGATTAATATTTCATTTTTTTGATTTTTTTTTACAGACATATAGAATCTCCCCGTGGTCATTCTGAAGAATCACAGGGAGATTTCTTTTTTCAAACCCAAAAGTCCGTGTGTTATTCATACGCATAGGCTTGTAGCCTGAATCAGATGAAATCCCCCCTTGCTATTGAATAACATTAATTGGGACATTAATTAGCCCCTATGGTTTGATTTTTCATAAATTTTTTGCCTTAATTAATGTTTTCAAAGCAAAATTCAAGTGTTTTTATTTTCATGGAATAGACAATTATATTGTAAAACTCACATTATTAATTAATTTAAATATCAAATGCGCCTTTGCGCTCCGTATCCCTTTCCATAGAAGAGAACGGAGGAAGGTCAATTCATTTTTATGAAAAAACTATTATTACTCCTTTTGTTTGGAGTATTTGCTCTAAACACGGTTAAAGCCAAGATTTCATGGGAAATCACAGGCTCAACCCTTACCGTTTCTGGTAAGGAAGATATTCCAAATTACAATCCTTACGATGCTGACATCAGTACTGCTCCATGGTTCATGAAAAGAAAAGAAATCCAGAAAGTAGTAATTGAGGACGGTATTACGGGAATTGGCGATTATGCCTTCTACAACCTTCCTGCTCTCACAAGTGTCACTATCCCTGAAAGTGTGAAGAAGATAGGTAGCATGGCATTTAAGTATTGTTCAAAACTTACGTCTGTTAGTGTGCCAGGAGCTGTGAAAAGCATAGGCGACGAGGCTTTCCTTGAGTGTACGAGTCTGTCAAAGGTGACTATTGCTGACGGAGAACTCACCACCGTGGGCAATGATGTCTTCAAGAAGTGTGAACAACTCAAATCCATAAAGTTCCCTAATACTGTCACTAGCATCGGTCATTCAGCATTCAAGGATTGTCGAAATCTCCAGTCGGTCACTCTGTCAACATCTCTCGACAGTATTGCAGGAAATACATTCGAAGAATGTTATGCCCTAAGTACAATCAACTTCCCTGCTTCATTGAAGTCTATAGGAATCCGTGCTTTCTATGGATGTAACCGTTTGGGCTCTATTAGCATACCAGCAACTGTAACAAAGATAGGCAGTCATGCATTTGCTAATTGCGATAATCTGAAAACTGCAGAAATAGCAGGTAATATGGCTACTATTGAGGATTATGTATTTTATAGTTGCTATAATCTTACTAATGTGACTATGTCTGGTTCTGTAGAATCTATAGGAGAGCGTGCATTTGAATATTGTTATGATCTGAAGAATATAACTTTCCCAAATACTTTGAAGACCATAGGTGAAGGGGCTTTTTGTCGATGTGATGCGCTACAGTCTATTACATTGCCAAATTCAGTTACTTCCATAGGAAAATATGCTTTTAGTGATTGTGAGAATGTCACAACCATCACCTTGTCCAATTCTCTGAAAGAGATAAGTGAAAGGGCATTCCAGTCTTGTTCCAAGGTAAAAACGCTGATTATTCCTGATGGTGTCACTGAGATTGGCGAAGGCGCATTTTCTGGTATGAGTGCCCTTGAATCCGTTACTATTCCAAGCACGGTTACGTCTATAAAGGATTATGCATTCTCAAGTTGTTCAAGCCTTGTTTCTGTTGAGTTGCCTAATAAACTCACTACACTTGGTTCTAACGTATTTGCCCATTGTTCTAAGCTGGAAGCAGTCAACCTTCCTGCAGGGATAACCGAGATTCCATCAGAATTATTCTATTACTGTAGTAGCTTGAAGAGTTTCACAATCCCTAACACTATTAAGGCGATTGGCGATATGGCATTTTCCAATTCAGGTCTGACAAATATCGTTATCCCAAATTCTGTTGAGAGAATTGATTCCTGGGCATTCAACTGGTGCTCATCTCTTACAGATATCTACATTGACGTAAATCCTAATCTGTATTTTGATATCGATTTTGTATATGATGGTAATTCATTAGAAAACCTGACTTTGGCTGGAAATATGCCAAAGAATTATTATTATGGGTGGTATAATGAAGAAAGCTATCGCAAGGTAGTGCTATATGTTCCACGTTCACTCTATAATCAATATGCTTCAACTGAGCCTTGGAATAAGTTTGCAGCTATCATCCCTCTTGATGATGAAGTTATAAATAACCCTGAGAACAATAATCAAAATGGAAACTCAGGCGATGACAACCAAGGTGGAAATCAGAGCGGAAACTCAGGCGATGACAACCAAGGTGGAAATCAGAGTGGAAACTCAGGCGATGACAACCAAGGTGGAAATCAGAGTGGAAACTCAGGCGATGATAATCAAGGTGGTAATCAGAGCGGTAACTCTGGCGATGACAACCAAGGTGGAAATCAGAGCGGTAACTCTGGCAATGAAAACCAAGGTGGTAACAACCAGAATGACAAAGACCCTTCAAATGAAGATTCTACAGGTATAGAGTCATATAAGGCAGGCAATGACAAAACCGTTATCTACAGTCTTGGCGGTAATCGCGTCAGCACTCCTGTCAAGGGACTTAACATCATCAATGGTAAGAAGGTGTATGTTAAGTAATTAAAAATAAAGAGGTTAAGACAACTACATAGGAAATGCCCCTCACTATTACGGTGAGGGGTATTTTTTTATAATGATTATCCGCAATTACTTGATAGTACTCCGAAGGGGTAAAAGCTACTAACCCAGGGCTAGTAGCAGATTAGCCTTTCAGGCTGCCACTATCGAATAAATGCGGATAGTAAAATAATTTTCGGAAATTCGCGTACACAATAATACCCTACGAGTGGGTGCTGAGTAGTTGTTGTTAAAATGTTAAATGTTAAATTTCAACTTTTTGCAATTCATACATAACCTCCATTCACTTACGCTATACACTTTTGTCAATACATTCAATTCTAAGGATTCATATAATCTGGGACACATTCTATTCTGAGAGAGGGACAACTATTGCAAGGTAGCATTTTTCTTCGTACCTTTGCATCGTGAATCAGTCAAAAGGCTAAAGTCAAAAGGCTAAAGTCAAAGGTCAAAAGACTAAAGTTGAAGATTGAGAGTTCATGACGGCAAGGGCTCCACGGCCGAGGTGTAACTTAAATTCTTCACTTTTCACTCTTCACTCAAGTATGGTTCTGCCTTCGCTCTCCCCTTCGCTCTGCCCTCGCTATTTTAGCGGCTGCTTAGCGACGGAACAGGGAGAGGATGACAAAGGCACTCCTACTTACTAACTAACGTGAGTTCGACGAATTCAAGACTGCGAGGGCTGAAAGCCCGACACCTAATAGGGCAGTCCGTTAGGGCTGTTATTCTATAGATGCGTGATTAAAG
>CADCIQ010000047.1 GCA_902801425.1 uncultured Bacteroidales bacterium
GCAGCTACTTACATCGCGCCGCTACAACCAACTACCTTTGCTACGTTCCCGTCCTGGAGGATTCGAAGGGAGCTGGCCGTGCAAGACTGCCCGTCTTGCTTTTTGCGGGTGCAAAGGTAGTAAAAATAAATGAATAATGGATAATGAATAATGGATAATTGGTCTGTTGTTAACTTTAATTAACAAGTGGGAAATCCTATTCCTCCTTATAAATGCGTGTGCGCGAGTGAAAAAAATAAAAAATTATCCTAAAGCAAGAAAAATGTTGTGATTTCATGTTGTGATGTTATGAAAAATGAGTAACTTTGTAGCCAATTATTGCAAATAAGAAAATGATAACAGTTGAAGAATATAAGCAATTGAAGGCTTTTGCCCGTATAGATGGGGCAATACTTGGTGGAATAATGTGTGGCACGTTCTTTGCCTTCATTGCAAGTCTTAGTAACATGACATGGCAATTGGTGTATCTGTTGGGTATTATTGCCGTGCCTGTATTCGTGGCTATGCGTGTAAGGAACTATCGTGACAATATCGTTCGGAAGCGTGTCAGTTTCCGTCGTGCGGCTGCATATAGTATGCATTGCTTTGGTTATTCGTCATTGATACTTGCCATTGTGATGTACGTTTACTTCCAGTATTTCGACCAGGGGATGATGCTCACAAGTCTGAGAAACTATTTCTCTATGCCTGAGATTCAGGAGGCAATGAAGATATATGGAGTTGATAAATCGATATTTGATGATCAGTTGACCGTGATGTCTTCACTTCGCCCAATAGATGTTGCATTCTCTATGATTTCAAATACGCTATTTGCAGGTCTTGGATGCAGTCTTTTGGTTGCGATTGTCTCAAGACGAACACCAAAGGCGGTAAACAATTAAAAAACAGCCCCTCACCTGTCCTACGGACACCCTCTCCCCAAAGGGCGAGGGAAAAGTTTGTAAGGACTCTTAAATGGAACTACCATAACGAACAATAGTAATATCCTCCTCGCCCTTAGGGGAGAGGATGCCCATAGGGCAGGTGAGGGGCAATTCTTAAATAGAAATGAATATATCAGTTATAGTACCACTCTTCAATGAGGAGGAATCATTGCCAGAACTCTACGCTTGGATTGAGCGTGTGATGATGGCAAACAATTTTACATACGAGGTTATCTTTGTAAACGACGGTAGTACCGACCATTCTTGGGATGTGATACGTCAGCTCAGTGAGAAATCAGAGAATGTGCGTGGCATAAAGTTCCGTCGTAACTATGGCAAATCACCTGCGTTATATTGTGGTTTCTATGAGGCACAGGGTGATGTCGTAATTACAATGGATGCAGACCTTCAGGATTCACCTGATGAGATACCAGAGCTGTATCGTATGATAGTAGAAGACGGATATGATCTTGTTTCAGGCTATAAGCAGAACAGGAAGCAGGGCGATCCACTTTCAAAGACTATCCCTACAAAACTCTTTAATGCTACCGCACGCAAGGTTAGTGGCATTCACAACCTTCATGACTTCAATTGTGGTCTCAAGGCATACAGAAAGGATGTGGTGAAGAACATTGAGGTGTATGGTGAGATGCATCGCTATATTCCATATCTTGCAAAGCAGGCAGGTTTTTCAAAGATTGGCGAGAAACCAGTTCATCACCAGGCAAGAAAGTTTGGAAAGTCGAAGTTCATGGGTTGGAACCGTTTCGTAAACGGATACCTTGATCTCATGACCCTTTGGTTCCTGAGCACTTTTGGCAGAAAGCCTATGCACGTGTTCGGTTTCCTCGGTACGTTGGTGTTCCTTGTGGGATTCCTTTCAGCCTTTGCTATTGGTGCAGACAAGCTCTGGGCATTGTATC
Organism: uncultured Bacteroidales bacterium; assembly: GCA_902801425.1. Classification (GTDB taxonomy): domain Bacteria; phylum Bacteroidota; class Bacteroidia; order Bacteroidales; family Bacteroidaceae; genus Prevotella. The sequence goes on from CADCIQ010000047.1 coordinate 1,847, forward strand.
ACGGAGTTCCACAGCGTCTTGTCACCGATTGTCCGTGGTTCTATATCGCTCTCACCATGATGATGATAGGTACTCAGCTCTTCCTTGCAGGTTTCTTGGGCGATTTGATAAGCCGTTCTTCTCAGGGACGTAATGACTACCAGATTGAGGAGGAAATAAGATGCGCAAAGTAGCATTTGCCGTACTTGCAATGGCGGTCTTGCTGGTTGGATGCACATCTATTGAGTGCTCGACGAACAATACGGTTGTAAGCCAATATTGTTTCATGAAGCATCATGAAGATGGTAATGATAGCACGATGGTGTTGGATAGGTATTATCTTACTGTTTCTGTAAACCACATTGAGAATGGAGCGGACACGGTGTATTTGAATAAAACCGGCAAAATTTCTACCTTGAAGTTGCCTGTGAGCTATGCTTATAAGAATGACACCCTGTTCTTCGATTTTTCGGATACTCTTCAAAGCTCTCAGTATAAGACAGTAGCGATTGATACGGTATGTATATCCAAGACCAACGAACTCATATTTGAAGGTGTGGAGTGTAATCCGCGATATCATCATAAAGTGCTTTCGGCAACCACCACTCACCACATGATTGATTCTATCGTAGTGAAAAATAATTATATAGATAATGATCCGAACAAAGTTCACTTCAATCTTTTCCTGCATCCTTCTGATTAGTCTGCTGCTTCCTTACGGAACACTCTCTGCTCAGAAGAGAATTGAGGTTCCGAAAGATACCACCGCCTTGTTTCAGGGGATAGTAGTTGGTGCAGACTTGTTCGGGGCGGTACAGAGACAGGTGAGTGACTATGGGCAATACGAGGCATTCCTTCGATTGAACCTCAAGGGAAAGTACTTCCCTGTCTTTGAGCTTGGTATGGGTGATGCAGAACATAAGGAAGATGTTGTCACAAAGATCACTACCAAGACTCGTGCTCCATACGGGCGTATAGGCTGCGACTTCAATGTTATGAAGAACAAGCACGATATCTATAAGTTGTTTGTAGGAGTCAGGTATGCCTATACGAACTTCGATTTTGAGTTTTCCTATCCAGGCATTAAAGATCCCGCTTGGGGTGGGGTGACTCCTTACTCTATCAAGGAAAAAAATTATGCACATTGGATAGAAGGGGTTTTCGGGGTTGATGCCAAGGTCGTAGGACCAGTTCATCTTGGTTGGACGGTGAGGTATCGTCGTCGCATATCTTCGAGTGATAGTCAGATAGGTGATGTGTGGTATGTTCCTGGTTTCGGTCGTTCTGGTAAGACTTGTCTTGGTGGAACATTCAACCTGAGTATTGGTATATAATGTCGATTTATGAAGAATAAGAGAATAAAGATAATACTTCCGCTTGTGGTTGTTGTTGCCATTGTTGCCATAGGCTTTATGATGGGGCATAAGGATGAACCATATCAGCGTAATTCCGGCTTCATCTTCGGCACGAGCTATAACATCACATATCAGTGTGCGGACAATCATCAGGCTGACATAGAGAAGGTGCTTGCCGAGGTTGATGCCTCGCTGTCGCCTTTCAATGATACTTCTATCATTACCCACGTAAACAGAAATGAGGATGTTGTTCTTGATAACCTCTTCCTTGATGTGTTCCGTCTGGCTCAGAAGATAAATGAAGATACCGAAGGCGCTTTCGATATAACGGTAGCACCTTTGGTTAATGCGTGGGGCTTTGGTTTCAAGAATGGCGTTAACCCGGATGCAAAGGCAATTGACAGTCTCCGTCAGGTGGTAGGATTCCAGAAGGTGCGCCTTGAAAACAATAAGGTTGTAAAGTTTGACCCTCGTGTGATGCTCGACTGTTCTGCTATTGCCAAAGGATATGGTGTGGATGTGGTGGCAAATCTTCTTCGTAAGTATGGCATCAAGAACTTTATGGTTGAGATAGGTGGTGAGGTTGTAACTTCTGGCGTTAATCCTGAGAGAATGCCGTGGCGAATAGGTGTCACGAAACCTACGGATGATTCTCTGAGCGTGAATAATGAGTTGCAGACCGTTATTAATGTCACGGATAAGGCTATGGCTACGAGTGGCAACTACCGCAATTTCTACTATAAGGGAGGTCGTAAGTATGCACATACCATAGATCCAAAGACTGGATATCCAGTACAGCATAGCATTCTCTCTGCAACCGTAATAACGGATGACTGTGCTACGGCAGATGCCTATGCTACATCGTTCATGGTTCTTGGAATGGAGAAGGCAAGACTTGTGCTTGACCGTCATCCTGAGATGATGGCATATTTCATCTATAGTGATGATAGCGGTCAGAATCAGGTTTGGTTCTCTCCTTCCCTGAAGGACAAGATAGCGCAGTAGCCTATGAACTACGATTTTCATTCTCTGTTGCAGTTGCCGCTATTCCTCGGAATGGGGCGTAGCGAACTTGCGGACATTGAGCAAGAGGTCTCGATTGGTAGTGCACATAGCAGGCGTGGTGCAATACTTGCATCGGAGAATGAGGCTTGTACGGCTCTTGTGCTTGTGGCAAAGGGAACGGTATTGGCATCTACGAGAAGTGATGACCATTCTTATGAAATCGTGGAAACGCTTCAGGCTCCATTGCTTATTCAGCCAGAGCATATCTTTGGCATCAAGCAACGCTATACCGCCACGTTCAAGGCAAGTACTTATTGCGAGGTGATAAGGATTGAAAAGCAGATGGTGCTGAAACTTATGGAAATGTCAATGACTTTCAGACTCAATCTGATGAATATCATCGCCACGCAGAGTCAGAGATACTCACGACGGCTATGGCATCAGATGAATGAGAACATAGAAAAGCGTATCATTCGGTTTGTTAAGGATCGTTGCATCTACCCTGCCGGACAGAAACAGCTTCGCACGAAGATGACCGTTCTTGCAAGGGAACTTGGATGCTCACGTCTGGAAATATCTGAGGCACTTCATCGCTTGGAGGAAAAGCAACTGCTGATAGTCAAGCGCACTATCATCGAAATTCCGATGCTGCAGTTGTTGTAAAGGCTAGTGTTTCTAGTAAATCTAGTATCACTAGTTTGTCTAGTATAATTAATAAAAGAAATAATAGAAACGCCTTTTGCTTTCCGGCTCCCTCCCTACGGGGGAGGGCGGGGGGAGAGGCCGAAAATAATACAGTAATTATGGTTAATCCATTTTTTGAGAAATATATAACCCCACATCAGACTCCACCTTTTAATCTTATAAAGATGGAGCATTATGAGGAAGCCTTCATGGAAGGCATCCGTCGTGATGATGAACATATAGAGAAACTCATTAATAACCCAGAGCCTCCTACGTTCGATAACACTATTATTGATACGGAGGATGATAACGGCTATTATGATCTGCTTGACAATGTATCTACTGTCTTCTTCAATCTCCTTTCTGCTGAGACCAATGACGAGATGGATGCACTTGCACAGAAACTTCAGCCGATACTCACAAAGCATGCGAATGATGTTCGCCTTAACAAACGCTTGTTTGAGCGTATAAAGGCTGTATATGATCTCTATAACAATCCTGTAGAAGGTGCTCCTGCTCCTCGTGAACTTTCGGCAGAGGAACAGCGACTTCTTGAAAAGAGCTATGACGGCTTTGTGCGTTCCGGTGCCTTGCTTGTTGAGGCTGGAAAGGAAAAACTCCGTGCCATAAGCGAGGAGGCAAGTATGCTCGGATTGCAGTTCTCTCAGAATCTTCTGAAAGAGAAAAAAGCATTCAAGCTGCATATTACGGATGAGGCTGATCTCGCGGGACTTCCAGACACTCAGATTCAGGCGGCAGCACTTGCTGCCAAGGAAAATAATCTTGAGGGATGGGTGTTCACGCTCGATTTCCCAAGCTATTCACCTTTCATGCAGTATTCAGAGAAACGTGAGCTTCGCAAGAAGATGTTCATGGCTTACAACACTATCTGTACCCATGATAATGAGCAGAACAACATAGAGATTTGTAAGCGACTGATTAATCTCCGTCGTGAACTTGCACAGCTTCTTGGATATGAGACATACGCTGACTATGTTCTGAAGCATCGTATGGCGGCTAACATCCAGAATGTGTATAACCTCCTTGATCAGCTTGTGGAGGCATACAAGCCGACAGCTCTGAAGGAAAAGGAGGAGCTTCGCAATATGGCTCGTAAGGCTATGGGAGATGATTTCGAACTTGAACCTTGGGATGGGGCTTTCTATTCGCATAAGCTCCAGTTGGAGAAATACAATGTTGATTCAGAAATGGTTCGTCCATATCTCGAACTGAAGAATGTAATCAAAGGCGTTTTCGGACTTGCAACTCGTCTCTATGGCATTACTTTCAAGGAGAATAAGGATATTCCAGTATATCATCCTGATGTAAAGGCATACGAGGTGTTTGATAAGGATGGTTCATATCTCGCAGTTCTCTTTGCCGACTTCCACCCTCGCAAGGGAAAACAGGGTGGTGCCTGGATGACGGAATATCAGGGACAATGGATAAATCTGAAAGGCGAGAATGTGCGTCCTCATGTTAGTGTTGTGATGAATCTTACGAAACCTACGGACGAAAAGCCTGCACTTCTTACTCTCGGAGAGGTTGAGACATTCCTTCATGAATTCGGTCATTCACTTCATGGAATGTTTGCCAATACCCGTTTCTCAAGCCTTTCTGGTACAAACGTGTGGTGGGATTTTGTTGAGCTTCCTTCACAGTTCATGGAGAACTACTCTCTTGAGCGTGAGTTCCTCAATACCTTTGCCTTCCACTATCAGACAGGAGAGCCAATGCCTGACGAACTAATCCAGCGACTCATTGATGCTCGTAACTTCGGCGTTGCATCGGCTTGTCTGCGTCAGGTCAGCTTTGGACTTCTCGATATGGCATACTACACCAAGAGTGAGGCGTTTGATGAGGATCTTATCAAGTTCGAGAAGAAGGCATGGGAGAAGGCTATCATTGGTAAGCAGCTTCCAGATACTTGTATGACTGTTCAGTTCTCTCACATCATGGCTGGTGGATATGCTTCTGGCTATTATAGCTATAAATGGGCTGAGGTTCTCGATGCAGATGCCTTTGCTGTTTTCAAGCGTGAGGGCATTTTCAATCAGGAGACTGCACAGCGATTCCGTGATTGTATTCTCTCAAAGGGAGGTACTGAGCACCCAATGACTCTCTACAAGCGTTTCCGTGGCGGTGAGCCTACGATTGACGCATTGCTTGAGAGGAACGGAATAAAAGCCTAACCAAGCCTTCCCAAAGGGAAGGATGTTAGATAGTATTATTCATTAATATGTAATTCGTTTTTATTTAAAATAAGCCAAGCCTTCGTTTTGCGAAAGAATGTATAAAACATCCTTCCCTTTGGGAAGGCTTGGTTAGGCTAATATAACTATGGACAAACAACAGATTCTTGATGGCCGATACATGCGAATGGCCGCAATATGGGCAGAGAACAGTTACTGTAAGCGTCGTCAGGTTGGTGCCCTTGTCGTAAAGGACAACCGCATCATAAGTGATGGTTACAACGGTACGCCGAGTGGCTTTGAGAATGTATGTGAGGATGATTCCAATGTGACTTATCCATACGTGCTTCATGCGGAGGCAAATGCCATTACGAAGCTTGCCCGTAGTCATAACAATAGCGACAATGCCACACTCTATGTAACGGACTCTCCATGTATTGAGTGTGCCAAGCTTATCATTCAGGCGGGTATCAAGCGTGTGGTGTATGGTCGCGACTATCGTCTTTCTGATGGTATAGAGCTTCTTCGCAAGGCTGGTATTGAAGTTGTAAAAAATGAGATAAATGAAAAATAGATATATGCCTCTCCTGATGGCTCTGTGCGTAGTCATCGGTATTGTGATTGGTACTTTCTATGCCAACCACTTCTCTGGTAACAGGTTGAATATCATCAATTCGGGCAGTAATCGTCTGAACAACCTTCTTCATATTATTGATGACCAGTATGTTGATACTGTCAATATCAATGATCTCGTAGAGAAGGCGATTCCGCAGATACTCTCCGAACTTGATCCTCATTCCGTGTATATCTCTGCAAAGGATGCACAGAATGCGGCTGATGATCTCAAAGGCTCATTCTTCGGCGTGGGCATTGAGTTCGTTATCCGTGAGGATACCATTCATGTGCAGAATGTCATAGCCAACGGACCTGCTGAGCGTGCAGGAATCATTGCCGGTGATAAGATTGTTACCGTGGATGGAAAGAAATTCGTTGGTAAGGAAGTTACTTCTGAGGAGGCTCAGCATCGTCTGAAGGGTGAGAAAGGTACCAAGGTAAGGATTGGTGTGATTCGCTATGGTTGCAATAAGGTTAAGGAGTATAACGTAACTCGTGATGAGATAAAGACAAAGAGTATAGCTGCAACCTATATGATTGACGATAATACAGGTTATATCAAGGTGAAGAACTTTGGTGAGACTACCTATGCCGAGTTCCTTGTTTCACTTGCCACACTCTCACAGGAAGGTTTTAGCAATCTTATTGTTGACCTTCGCGACAATACAGGTGGTTATCTTGAATCTGCCGTACAGATGGCAAATGAATTCCTCACCTCAAATAGTCTTATTGTCTATACAGAGGGGCGTAAGTCTCCTCGTAAGGAGTATAGGTCTGATGGCCGTGGTTCTTACCAGAAGATACCTCTCGTGGTCCTTATCAATGAAAACTCAGCATCTGCATCCGAAATCTTTGCAGGTGCTATGCAGGATAATGATCGTGCCAAGATTGTCGGCATACGCTCATTCGGAAAGGGACTTGTTCAGCAGCAGATGAGCTTCAATGACGGCAGTATCATTCGCCTTACCGTGGCTCGTTACTATACTCCTTCCGGCCGTTGCATACAGAAACCATACGTTGCAGGTGAGGGTGATAACTATAGTCTGGACATTGTGGCACGCTATAAGAGTGGTGAGTTCTTCTCTCAGGATTCAATCAAGCATACAGGTCCTAAGTTCCATACCAAGGCTGGTCGTGTGGTATATGGTGGCGGAGGTATCACTCCTGATATCTTTGTTGCAGAGGACACAACAAGCATCACAAGCTACTATACTCAGGCGGTTGCAAGCGGACTTATCCTTCAGTTTGCATTTACCTATACGGATGATAATCGTCTGAAGCTTAACAACTTCAAGGAGATGCAGGAACTTGCAGATCATCTTGTAAAGCAGAATACCGTAGAGCTGTTTGCTGATTACGGCAACTCACATGGTCTTCAGCGTAGAAATCTGATGATAAGGAAATCGCACGACCTTCTTGAGCGATACATCAACAGTCGTATCATCTACAATATGTTGAATGAGCAGGCTTGGCATCAGTATCTAAACCAGAAAGATCCTGTGATAGATGCCGCCTTGAAGGTGTTCGGTAAGAAATAGTAGGTCTTGTATGAACAAGGACGAACTTCGTAAATATATCCGTGAACAGAAGCGACATTTCACCCAACTGCAGTTGGGCGAAATGTCGTTTAGTATTATGTCATCCATTCTTACGCATCCTCGTGTTCGGGAAGCTGATACGATATTGATGTATCACTCTCTTCCTGATGAGGTGAATACTCATTCGACTCTTGACCAGCTCCTTGCTATGGGGAAGAAAGTTCTTCTGCCCAAAGTGATAAGCGATACGGAGATGACAATTCATGAATACACAGGAGCGGATTCTCTTCAGCCAAGCGAACCTTACGGAATCCTTGAACCCACAACCCCGGAATTGTCAATTATCAATTGTCTATTATCAATTGCCATTGTGCCTGGTATGGCGTTTGACAAGCAAGGGCATCGTTTAGGTAGAGGAAAAGGATATTACGATCGTTTCCTCTCGCGAATACCTAATATATATAAAATAGGTGTGTGTTTCCCCTTCCAATTAGTTGATAGTGTCCTTTCTGAGAAAACTGACATCTTGATGGACGAGGTTATTGCTGGGGTATAGTAGATAGAGTAAAGGATGGTTACAATTCGTCGAACTGACGTTAAGATTGGTTAATGTTGCAATTAGTGTTATGCGATAGCAAAAAGTTTTTGGCAGGCTCATTAAACTGAAGCAAGGTTAATCTCTATCTTGCTCTTTGTACCTTATTATATAAGCCTAATATCTCTAATAACCTGACCGCCAACGGCATTGTTGAGCTTGCGTATAAGCTCTGTCTTCATCATGCTTATTTCCGATCTAAGGGCTGGATTCTCAATATGTACGCATAGGTCTTGATTGCGGATGTATTTCTCTGTGGTATATTTGGCTATAAGTTCACCTGCAATAGCATCCCACGACTCTACCAGACGCCTTTGCAGCAAAGGTGTCTCCAAACCGTTCTGGCGTATTATCACGCGCATCAGGTCACTAACTTTCAAAGGATGTTGTCGGAACAATTTACTGTTTTTGTCTTTACTATTTTAGGATTTACTAATTACTATTTATTTACTATTTTTGAATATTTACTATTTGCCATTCTGCACAATACTTGATTAACGAAAATTAGTACATCAAACAAATAGTACATAAATAGTAATTAGTAAATAGTCAAATAGTAAATTATTTTATCTCTCCTTTTTCCACAAGGAAAAGCTTATAGTCGAAATCGCCGTTCTGGAGTATCTGGTCAAGGTGATCTCGGTTGGTATCGGTAATGAAGATCTGCCCGAAATTGATACCTGAAACCAGACCTACGATATTCTCCACGCGCTTTGCATCGAGCTTATCAAAAATGTCATCGAGAAGGAGTAGGGGAGTGTTGGCGTTGAAGGTTGAACATAGGAAACCGAACTGTGCCAGTTTCAGAGAAATAACGTATGTCTTGTTCTGACCCTGACTACCCTCTCTCTTGAGAGGATAATCGCCAAGCATCATCTCAAGATCATCACGATGAATGCCATGAAGAGAATAGCCGAGAATGCGATCTTTTGCCCTGCTCTTCTGAATGGTTTCGAGAAGTGAACCGCGCTGGCAATGAGATACATACTTTAACGTGACCGTTTCGTGGTCGCCAGAAATTTTACTGTAAATAGACTGGAATACGGGAGTGAAATTCTGAATGAAATCCTCGCGTTTTTTGAAGATTATCTCACCATATTTCGCCATCTCCATTTCCCATAGTTCCATAAGCGTTGCGTCTGGTTCTGAGTCTTGTTTAAGAAGAACATTCCTCTGTTGCAGAGCCTTGTTGTAAGCGATGAGAGAATCGATGTAGGTGCTATCAAACTGAGATATTACCATATCGAGGAAACGACGTCTTTCCTCGCTACCTCCGTGGATGAGAATTGTATCATCTGGAGATACCATGATAAGAGGCACAAGACCGATATGTTCTGATAGTTTCTTATATGCCTTCTTGTTTCTCTTGAACTGCTTCTTTGTGCCACGCTTCATACCTGCATACAGTTCTTCGCGAGCACCAGAATCGGTCACATATTCAGCATTTATCATGAAGAAATCAGTCTCATGTCGTATCACGCTCGAATCAATGTTCGTGGTCGTTGAACGACAGAATGACATATAATATACAGCATCGAGCACGTTAGTCTTACCCTCGCCATTACTGCCAATAAAGCAGTTGATCTTAGGCGACAGTTCCAACCTCGCATCCGCTATGTTCTTGTAGTTTAATATGGAGATATTCTTGAGTATCATCTTAGAGAAAGCTCTTTTTGAATATCTTCCAAAAGATATTCATCGCTCATTAATTGCAATCCGTATTTCGGATCATTTAATTGTTTGAAAGTCTTGGTTGAGTAGAAATACCCTAACGCTTGTTCATCGGAAATATGCATAGCCTTTGCAAGAAGCATTACTATATGTGCTTTTTTCCTGCATAATACATTGTCTCTCATTATCAATCCTCCTCATCTATTGTAAGATGCACGCATCCTAAATACCTAAGATAGTTGTCAATGATTTCTTGGTTGAGAATACAGAGTTGATGATTGACTTTCTTGTATCGTAACTGTCCCAATGCTTGCTCTGCTGTGATTATCCCTTTTTCATAGTCCTCAACTGTATCAATGACGTTGTCATTAGCAACACCGCCTTCTACTATGTCATATTGCTTGTGAAGGAAACCTCCGTGTCGGCAGTCAATTACGTAATCCAACCATTCAAGATTGTATTCCTCAAATATCTTATGCCTGTATCGGGATTTATCAACAGAGTCATAGTCGAAGTCGAATTTGTTCAATATCGGCTTTGCTGACGGTCCTTGTCTTTCGGCAATAACCTTCGCCCAAGCCTCTGCTTGAGATTGCAATTTGGTTAGATAGAAACCTGGACCAAAATCGAGTTTCTTCCTTCCGACATTAACCAGAGGATGTTCTATCAAGATAAAAGAACCATGAAAAAGGGTTGTCATGCCTTGCCCTCCTCCTTTGCTGCTTCCCAGTTAAGAAGCGTTTCTACAATATCGTCTGTGACATATTCAAGACTTTGCGTGTGGAGTTCTTCATAGCGCTTGAATAATCGCCTGTGAACAAGCCCTTGTGCTTGCAACCTGTCATACATCTCTTTTTCCGAGATGTTCAGTTTCTTTGCTCCGTTTGCTATTGCCGTCAAAGCAAAGTTTAACTGTCTGAATTGTTGCGATTCTTGAATGTTGTGCATAGCTTATTGTCATTATTTGCCTACAAAATTACTCCTTTTCTGCCGTAAAAACAAAAAAAACAACAAATAAATTTCAATTTCTCATATATTTTCTGTAATTTTGCGGCGCAAAGTGATTTTGAAAAATAAAATAGGTGTTATACAACCTTCGAAAATCATCATCACAATAAATACGCAATAATAAAAAAAGATCATAAAAAAGAATGGAAAATTCAACTATTAACCAGGAAGCTCCAAAAGTAGAGCAGTACCTGAACAATCAGGAGACTTTCTTCCTGAAGTACAAGAAAGCAATCATCGCAGCAGTCGTTGCAGTAATCGTAATCATCGCTGGTTCTATCGTGTTCAAGACATTCTACTGGGGACCACGACAGGACAAGGCTTCTACTGCACTCGCTAAGGCACAGGATCTCTTCGCTAACGAGCAGTTTGAAAAGGCTCTTAATGGCGATAAGGGCGCAGAGGGTTTCCTCGCAGTTGCAAGCAACTACAGCGGTACAGATGCAGCTAACCTCGCTAACCTCTATGCAGGTCTCTGCTATGCTAATCTCGGCAAGTGGCAGGAGGCTGTAAAGTACCTCGATGATTTCTCTGCCCAGGATGACGCAATGATCAGCCCAGCAGCTCTTGCTGCTCTCGGCAACGCATACGCTCATACAAACCAGATTGACAAGGCTGTCTCTGCTCTCAAGGATGCAGCAAGCAAAGCTGACTCTGAGGCTGAGGATGGCGTGAACAACTCAATCTCACCAACTGCACTCATTCAGGCTGCTCGTCTTCTCGAGAGCCAGAACAAGAAGGATGAGGCTCTTAAGATCTACCAGACAGTTAAGGAGAAGTACGTTAACTCTCCTGCTTCTATGGATGTAGATAAGTACATTGAACGTTTGAGCAAGTAAATGGACCTATCTGATTTATCTACGCTGATACAGCAACTCTCTACAAAGAAAGTGCCTGACGCAAGCAATATGTGTTTTGGCATTGTGGTATCAGAAAACAAAGCCGACATTTCAGGCAATCTCTTACGTGGATGCGTCCTCACGCTCGAAGAGCATGGGGCGCTTCCTGAGAATATACACATCAAGACTGTTCCTTCTGCATTCCAGCTTGTATATGGTGCAAACCAGATGACGCTCACGGGCAACTATGATGCCGTTATCCTGCTTGGATGTATTATAAGAGGAGAGACCTCACAGTTCGACCTCTTAGGTCATGGAATATACGATGGTATATCCCACTTGATGACTTTCAAGGAAACTCCTATCGTTTGTGGCGTACTCACCACAGAGACAATGGAACAGGCAATAGCTCGCTCGCAGCACGGTCCTCTTAACAGAGGAGCAGAAAGTGCGGTAGAGGCAATAAAAATGGCGAAGTTTTAATACTTCGCCATTTTTAACGTGATTTTTATCAAACGCAGAGGCGCAGAGACGCAGAGATTTCATTTTTTTTGAACACGGAAAGCACAAAAGAAACGGAAGTTTCGTTAGTTTCGTGAATTCTGTGTTCAAAAAGAAAGGGAAACGGATTTTTCTGATGTATCTGAATCTCCGCTTTCGCGGATGTGTAGGAAAGTAAATTTGGAGTAAATGAATTCAGTAAATTATAGTGAACTCTATGAATTTCCTATTAGCAGCAAGCTGCTTTTTGTTTTACTGAAAATAGCCATGAATTATTCGCTATGCCTCATCAAGCTAAAGCAAGTGTCCAGAAAATTTCCCGAAATTAAATTTTCTGATTTAAATTTTCTGTTCATCGTCGCTAATTTTTGTTCCAAGACTAAGCATCGAAGATGCGTTTATAGGGAATTTTGAATTCGTCGAATTCATGTTGATTTACTTTCCGTTATAGATTTTCAATTTCTTCTTTGCTTAAACCAGTAGCCTGACAAACAGAGTCAATAGGCATATTCATAGCAAGAAGGTTTCTGGCAATCTCGTATTCCCTTTGCTTTCTTCCCTTTTCTATTCCTTTCTTCTCACCTTTCTTTTCACCTTTCCTCTCCGCGGTATCAATAACATTATTGAGATCCCAAAAGTCCTTTTGACTTTCACGATAGTCGTATTGCTCTTCTGGAGAGAAATTGGCAATCTCGGCCTGTTCAAAGAATTTCTTGAAAATTGCATCTTGAAGAACCTTTGGGCGTTCAAGAAGCGATTCAAGATTCTTCATAGCATAGAGCCATTTATCAAGAATGGTGACAAGTTCGTCCTCTCCCTTTCTGAATTTCGGCATCTCAAGGTATATATATGTTAGTTTGTCGAAGAATACCTCTTTCTTGTATGTATCCATGAGCTTTACTTCATGGTGCATATAGTTCGGATCTTTTTCGTCAAACACGAAGTTAAGGATGCCAATGGTATATATACGCTTGAGTTCAAAGTTCCATTTACCTTTTGGGGCCTGTTCCTGAATCGGGAAGGTTGAGTAATATATGCTACGGTCAACAAAAAAAGATTGTTCCGCCTTTTGCATCTCTATGAGAAACTTCTCGCCCTTGTTGTTCTCGCAATATACATCAAATACGGCTTTACGCTCTGCAATGGCATGCCCAAGATGCTCCACGTTGAGGTATTGCAAGTCTTCTATCACCTCTTTACCGTCAAATAGGGAATTAAGGAAACTAATCAACAAGTCCTTGTTGATTTCCGTTCCAAACAGTTTCTTGAAAGCGAAATCTGTATAGAAATTTACATATCTTTCTTGAATAGCTGATCTACCCATGATTCTATTGCTTTTTTTATTCGTTGGCAAATATACAGAAAAAATGTGAGAATAGCAAGGAAACGCACAAGTTTTCGGTGATATGTTTAATAGTTTGGGCTAAAAATCCTCACTTCACCCATATTTTCTTGCCATTAATGATGTTGATGCCCTTCTGAGGCTTTGAAAGGCGGATGCCGTTGAGGTTATATATCGCCTCGTTGTAATTGTCGGCCTTGAAATCCGTAATAGCATCGTTTATGCCAGTCACATCATCCTCAAAGTGGAATATAAGAGCTCTGGCTGGAGAACTTGGAGATTGCTGTACGTATGCCTTATGAGCAGAAAGCGTATTGCCTTCTGGCCATTTGTAGAACCCTAATCGCTTAGTTACAGTACCATACGACAGAATGTAATATAGATATGAGTCATCAGGAACAGGAATATCAACATCTGTACCGATAAGCATATTGCCAGTAGTTCCGTCATAAGCAACATCATATTCACTTGTCGTAAGCGAGATTTCCTTAATAGAGACTCCAGTCGTAGGTTCAGGACCTTTCTCTGTCTTCGCGTCTATATACGATGGCTCTGCAACAAGAATAACAGGTACATCCTTTGGCAGAATGTTCTTGTTGTTGTCAGTCACCTCTATTTTCGTGAGAACAAGATATTGCCCATCAGCCTGACCTTTGTACGCAGTCACACCATCAGGAAGCTCGTATGCCACATGTGAGTCATAGAATGACCTGAAATAGTTACCTCTTAGCCTTGGATCTCCGATTACGGAATATGAATCGTAGTCTGTTGTTATAGGATTCCAATGGGCATAGAGCGTTTGGTTGTCCGTAATCTGTACTATCGTAGAAGATTCTACTTGAGTCCCGTTGGTTTCTCCTGTGTACCAGCCATCGAAAGTGAATCCATAGCGTGTAGGAGTTGACAGAGTACCATATTCCGCATCGTAAGTTACGGTTATATCCCCAGGTGATGGCGAACCACCTCTTGCATTGAAGCTTACGGTATATTGATTAGCCGTCCACTTAGCATAGAGAGTAGTTTCTGATTCTGTATCTTCAAGCCAGTTAGTAGCACTTGTCATACTTTCCGTATAATACTGTGTACCACTTCCATTATGTCCTATATAATATCCGCCAAAGGTGTAGCCTGTTCTTGTTGGGGCTGTTAAACCTTCTGGCGTTGGCATTGGTTGATCGTAAGTTACGTTATTTACAGATGCAGTTCCTGGAGTAGTCACAACGGCATCAGCATCCAAGATAACGGTACATTTTTTTACCGTCCAATGAGCGTAGAGAATAAGGTCTGCGCTTATTGAACTTAAAGCTTCAGATACAGGTATCCCACCTTCCATTTCTGTGTACCAGCCTTGGAATGTGTAGCCTTCGCGAGTTGTCGTAGGCAAGCTAAGTCCATTATTAGTTCCGTCGCTATATTTTTTTACTTGCGTATCACTACATGCAGTAGAAGTACCGCCATTTGATATGAAATAGACATTGTAGATGTTGTAAAATTTTGTAGTTGCGTTCACTACTTCCTTATATACGGCACGACCTCTGTTTGTAGGACGGGGACATTCATCTACGCCAAATGTCTGAGTCCAAGATGTAGAACCACTAACTCCTTCATTCATGCCATCATGGCATAGCGTACCATTTGTACGGCTAGCTTCGCTTGATCTATAGTTGACATTTTCTAGAATTCGTAGTGATTTATCTGTCAAATATCCAATAACATATCCGACGGCGGTGTTCGTTGACCAGACATATGAAATTTCACCTTTCTTAAAATAAGTTGTTTCTGCTGTCGCTAATCCACCTGACTCACCTTGACTAGGTGTGGTTGGTCTATAGTTGTAATTAAAAGTGCCAAAAGAACCGCATCTTGTAAGAAAACCTCCTGTCGCATGGCTCATTTCACTATCAATTCGGCCGCAGACAGCACCCATTGGGTATTTTGCATAAAGTGTTACATTCTTGGCTATTACGTTTTGTATTGTTGCATTTTTTGCATAGCCAAAAAGGCCTGCATAGTCATAGGAGGCATTGTCTGCCATTGTGAGATTTGACACGATGTATCCATTGCCGTTAAATATTCCTTGGAATGGCACATAGTATGTTCCAATAGGCGTCCAGATCTTTCCGCTCATGTCAATATCTGCTGCGAGTATGCCTTTTCTTGACATATCGCCTCCATTTACCTGTGTTGCAAAGTCGAGTAAATCGTCGGCTGTGGCTATTACATAGATGTCTTTGAAGGTTGGATCCCATTGTGCGTAAAGAGTAATTTCAGAATACTCTTCGGTAGCAAATATCACATCTCCCGGTTGGTAGCCTCTTCCTGTACCATCGGCTTTCGTATTCCATCCCGAAAAATAGTTTTGTTTATGGGTGGTCGCATCGCCTTTTATGAATATGTTAGCTTTTATATTATCGGCTAATCTGACTAACTGTGGTTCCATTGTTCCATAACCACCATTGCTGTCATAGCTTACTTTTATGGTTTTATCTGTATGACAATCAGCCCAATAGGCATAAAGTGTATTGATGAGACCTGTATCATCGTCCCATACTCTTTTGCTGCTCATATCGGGGTAATAGTATTGTGTACCAGCTCCGTTTTCCGCTGTGAAATATCCCATAAAGGTATAGTTTGCTTTTGTTGGAGCTGTAGCTGAAGGCATGTCACTACCAAAAGTTACTGTAACAGAAGACGTTCCGTCTGAACCACCATCCGCATCAAGTGTAATGGTGAATGATGGCAAAATCCACTTGGCATAGAGCGTTTGGTTGTCTGCTATATCCCAATCATTCGCACTTGTCATATCTGCGTTATAATACTTCGTACCACCTCCGTCAGGTTCAGTGTAATAACCTCTAAAGATATAACCAGATCTTGTTGGTGCTGATGCTGATGGCATAGCACTATCGTAAGTGGCGGTAACAGAGTTAGTTCCGCCTGTACCACTTTGATTGTCTAATGTTACGGTGTATTCATTGGCAACCCAATACTCGGAAATTGAACCGCTATAAGACGTTACACCATCCTTTATTGAACCATTAGCATCAAACGTCCAAGTATCTCCTATTTTGTATCCATAAAATGTATAACCAATTCTTGTTGGTGGAATAGTATTTACATCTGGTCTTGGAATTCCCTCGTTTCCATCAGAATTATAATAATTTACATTTGCAGTTTCTTGGATGAAAAGGTTTCCGTTATTTCCATTGATGCCGTTTGCGCCAGATGAAGCATTGCCAAATATACTTACTTGATTATAATCTCGTGTTATTATGCCTGAGTTGCCAGCTCCGCCTCCTCCTCCACCACCAGCGCCTCCACCAATGGCATAGGTCGGTGCAGAACCGCCAGAACCGCCATTACCTCCACTTCCACCATGGTAATATGTTTTTCCAAAGCCAAAAACATCGTGTACTGGAATATCAGATTGACTTGCGTATGTATAGTTGTTTCCTTTATTTCCATTTCCTGTATTTGCTCCATTTGTTACATTTACTTCTAATGTCCCAAGAATGTACACTGTACCCATTGATGAGCCGTCTTGACCATTTTCGCCTGGATTTCCAGATAATGTTACTATAGAACTACTTCCCCAAAGCCCATCATCTGTTTTTCCTGCACTGGCTCCACCATTTCCTCCTGTTCCTCCTATTCCTCCGATAGCAGGAGCTGCGCCACCACCTCCATTTCCTCCTGCGCCACCAGGTCCGCCGTAGTTGTTGACATTAAACTTACCTGAACTTCCTGGTTCTCCATTGGCTCCGTCAGTACTATTTCCTGCATTACCTCCTTTCAGATTTAGAACACCTTCACCAGTAAGGATAAGTGTTGCTCCTACAGGTACGCAGATTGCAGGTTGGCCTCCTGTAGTACTAGAGCCATTTATTCCATTGATGTTGACTGTAACGCCTGCAGGAATATTTAATGTGACAGGTCCGCCAGTTGTAGATATTATAAGTGGATTTATGTTTATACTCGTCTGCCCCGACTCTAATGTAGGAGCATAGATCGCTCCGCCCTCAAGCGTTTGAGGGGTTGATTGTCCCAACGTTTCCGCAACTCCTATGATAAGAGCAAATATGATGAATATGATATTTTTCATTTTCATAGACTTCAAATGTTTGTAAGGTTATTATTTCGTGAGAAATAAGTGTAGCCGCCATAAAGGATTTTTGTTATGACAACACATTTGCAAAGATAAGCATTTTCTTTGATATTACACATCTATTTATGGAAAAATCTTTGTTTTTATGCCGTTTTTTAACAATTCCGAGATTTATGAACGCGAAAAAAAGAAAGAAAACGTGGAAAAATAACCAAAATGAAATCGAGTTTGCGCCCTGTGTTTTAGATAGTAAATGAGCTGGAAATTAACGTGAATTCTTCAATTTGTCTAACTCACGTTAAAAATGAAAAGGCGAGATTTCTGTTATTTCTCTTATGTTTCTCCTATGTTCCTCCAATAATCCTCCGTTCATAATACCATTATAATACCATTATATTACCATTATAATACCATAATAATACCATAAACTATGGTAATATGATGGTATCTTTATGGTAATTTTATGGTTTTTATATTGGATTAATAACGGAGCTAAATCGAATGAGTTTTGGTTTTCCCTTCATCCGCCAACCTCTTCGACGTTCAGGCCGTCCTTATTTACGGAAATCCATAAAAAACTCAGTTTGATAAAAAAGAAGCGGATTTATCTGATTTATCTGAAGTAAATCGCGAAAACATTACTGCGCCGGCTATCAGAAAAATCAGAAAAATCCGTTTCCCTTATTATTTTTTACGAAAAAATTATTGTCAGTTAAAAACAGCTTGCTGTTTACCATATAGGACTTCATTGAACTTATGTTAAAATTAACGTGAGTTCGACGAAAATAAACCGCTTGCTACAAGAAGAAATTAATGCGACATTAATGTGTCATTTGTGATCATTAATGTAGGTTCGCAGAGCGAAAACATATAATATCTCATTAATATCACATTAATACCGCATTAATTTTCCGTAAAGTACAAGCATCGGAGATGCATCCATGAAATTCGTCGAACTGACGTTAAAATTAAATGGAAGAATGAGAGAAAATGAAATATCATGGGGAATGATTTTGAATGGATTTCAGTCGCAAGTTCCTATAAAAATATGGAGATATTCTTTTGAGAAATCAGGAAATAATATTTTCTGTTGTGTTTCGTGAAAAAAACATGAGATCTGTGAACGAAAAAGAAAGAGAAATGAGTCTTGTCAGATAAATGCTTTTTTATTCAACTTTATTCGCTATGCTCATCAGCAAGACAGTTGCATAGCTAAAGTTGCAGGTTTTCTGGTTTATAGGTTTTAGGTTTTCAGGTTAAATCTGCTCATAAACGATGCAGACCTTATAACCAATAACCTTAAAATAACCTCAGTTCGACGAATTCATGGCAAACGCATCTCCGATGCTGAACTGACAATAATTACCAATCTTACCAATCTTTTTCCAATAAAAAATGATACTCACGTTAAAATATAACCTAAAAAGTTGAGCTTGCGAAACTTGAAATATCCCCTTTTTGCAAAGTGTTCATAGCAAAAATGGAGGGGAAATTGTTAAAAACGATATGCTTTTGAACAATTTTCGTTTTTTTTCTTTGAAGTTTCGGGAAAAAAACGTATCTTTACACTCAGTTTCCGCCTATTATCTCTTTAGAGATATCTTACACTAAAAACTGGAAAACCAGAATAATATAATGCTGAAGATCATAAAAATACATATCGCAATGTTGGCTCTTCTCGTTGTGTGGGGATGTTCACACGATGAGATATTGGAGACACCGCTGGTGCAGGACGAAATTGTGTTCGCTGCAACGTCAGGTAAGGTGACTCGTGCCGGAGAGACTTCCCTTGCGAAATATATTGATAACTTCCGCATCTATGGCATTAAGAGTGACAAGCTCGTTTTCGATAACTATGTACTTTGGTACGATGAGGAAACTACCCAGAGCAATACGAGCCACTGGGAGTATGTTGGCTATGATCCTGTTGACGAAAAGCTCCAGACCATCAAGTACTGGGACTTCTCTGCCTTCCCTTACACCTTCTGGGCAATAGCAGGAGCGGGTAGGGGTAATTTCACGCAAAAGGACGAGCTTGACAGGATAACCTCCTTTGTGACCTATCTCTCGGAGGTAGATGCAGAAGGTCCTGCGATGTATTACTCCAAGCCATCGGTAATAGAGCGTAGTCAATATACAGATCCTGTTACGTTCCAGTTTGTGGGTGTGCATAGCCGTGTTCGCTTTGCATTCTATGAAACTGTACCAGGCTATGCCGTGAAGAATGTTAGGTTCCATATCGGGTCTGACGCGACGCAATACACGGATTGTACCGTGAACGGAAAGTTCAATGTTGCAGGAACGATAAACCTCGACTATGACTATACTACTCCAGATAATCCTGATGTGTCAATGAGCCTGACAGATTCTGAACAATCCGTTTCCCACTCCTTTGGCGCACTCAACTATACCAAGGCTGCAAGTGGATGGCTGGCTCAGAATAGTGACAGTAGGTATCTTGGCGTGCTTTCTTCTGCACCAAGCTATGCAGGCGCAGTTTCAAATCCTGGCTATTACACCAGTGTTCTGCCAATACCAGACAACGATACTCCTATTTCCATCAACGTGGATTATACTCTCGTGGCACTCGATAAGTCGGGGCAGGAGATAGAGATAACAGATGCCAAGGCGGTGATTCCTACTCAGTTCTGCCAGTGGAAACCGAACTATTCATATACCTACCTCTTTAAGATTTCGGATAGTGAGTTGTCGCCAATAACATTCGAGGCATTTGGCGAGATTGACAATACTACCGACAATGAGCAGGGAACCATTACCACCGTGGACGACAAGTATAGCATCACTACCCATCAAAGTGGTGATACGGATGAGCAGGGCATAGCATACGAGTCGTCACCATACGTGACAGGCAGACCTATAGAAGTTTCGGTAGTGAAACTCGACGGATTCGAAAATGTCAGCCTCGTGGAAGAGAGTACTACTGATTTCGTGCGAATCTATCATCAGAAAACGATAAACGAATGGGTGGTGGAAATAGATACCACAGAGCCTGTGACTCCGACAGCCTATGAAAATGGCATGGTGAGGTTTGAGCCGACGCAGACAGGTACCTATCGCATAGAGTTCTGGCACAAGGAGGGCGATGCAGATGCCGAGATGATGGCTGTGAAGATAGTTGCCGTAGGTGCCAAGCTTCATGGAACGGGTCATACAGGCACGGACCTTGGCGATGGAGGAAGTATGGAACTTGAACTTGAAGAAAACGCTACACCATGAGAAAACTCTATACCATAATATGCATTTGGGCTGTTGTGATGATGACGGCTTGTACCTCTTCCCATGATATTGACGAAGTCGTGGGGGAGGCTGATGCTTTGTGTCTGGAGACATTGGCAATGCTTGGCAACAATGAAACTTCAGCAAAGGTTACACGTGCCCATTGGAATGATGACGATAAGTTTTCGTGGGATAATAGTCCTAACGAGATGGTTGTCATCGTAAAGGAATCTGCAACGGGAAATATCATACCTTGGGGCACGAACAAGAGTAGTAGCGCCAGGGTGAGAAATGTCTCAGGTCTGGACGACTATGTGAGTGTGGCTTCCATAACCTCCAACTCTGGAATACTGAAAACGGATATACAGCATCTTACGGTAGGAGAGTCACCTGTATATTTCTTCTCTCCCGTTCTTCCTGATGCAAATGGCAGTTCTGTAGATGCGAATGGTATGGTGACCTTCGCACTTCCTTACGAATTTGTTCATGACGAGACACCGAGTCTTTCGGATTTCCGTAATTATACTTATATAAAAGGTGAATCTACGGTTTCAGAGATAAGTAATGCCCAGATACAGGTAGCATCTACTCGCTTTACGGGTATTCCTGCCGTGATACGCTTTGCCGTGACTAACGACAGAGGTGAGAGCATAAGGGTGACACGAATAAAGGTGAGCGTGGATGAGAATGTGGCGGGTGGCTTCCCAAAGACCTTGACTTGGAATCCTGGTATATCCAGCGAGCCGGGGCTAACCATCTCAACAGAGTTGCATAAGACTTTGCAGGCAAGTATGGGTACTGGTCATGAGGTGTTGGATAAAGAAAGCGGTGCGTTCTATGCTTTTATGTTTCCGTCAACCTTTGAATCGGCTACGTTGACTCTGGAAGGCACGGACAGTTCGGATGATACGTTCACTTACAGTTGCGATATATCATCGGCAAAGACATTTGAAAGTGGTAAGATATACACATGGAACCTCACGGTGGAGAATACCTTCATGAGTCTGAGGTTCAATGACCACGAGGACGATATATTCCAATGGTGACCCCTGATGGAAGTGAAAAGTGAAGAGTGAAAAGTGAAAAATTCAAGTTACGTAAAACTCGCTAACCCCTAACCCCTAATCACTAAACTCTAAACTCTAAACTCTAAACCCTAAACTCTAACCCCTAAATATAAGACAGAATGAGAACAGAAACAAAATATAATATTAAGAGGCTTTTGAGCTTCAATACTATAAAGAAATACTCCCCCTTGTGGGGGTGGGGGGTGTTGTTCTTGCTTGTCGCTTGTTCCCCTTCCGATGACGATACTCCTGACAGGCATATGCCTATTACCTTCTCATGCTCCGATGGTGATCAGACAACGCGTGCTGGAGAGGTAGGTCTGAGTGAGTTTATCTCTGATTTCAAGGTCTATGGCGTGAATGGTGATATCGTTGCCGGTGACTTCGTGAAGAAAAACACTATATTCCCAAACTATCAGGTGTGGCATACGGAAAATATGGAGAACACCACTTCTACCAATACATCCAACTGGGAGTATGTGGGAACCGTAGAGGGGGCAATGGGAACAGAGGAACAGACCATCAAGTTCTGGGACGAGAAGCATGAAGGACATTACTTCTGGGCAATAGGCAACTACTCTCAGCGTGGTGGTTTCACCTATACTGAGCCGACTGCCCTTCCTAATGAGATCGTGGTGGAAGGTCTTACGCAGGAGAATGTAAAGGATGCAGGTGAGTGCCTTTACTTCACCGCTCCTAAGTATGTGCCAAGGTCTGAATATGGCAGACCTGTCAAACTCATGTTCCAACGCTATTGCTCAAGAATACGCATCGGATTCTATGAGGCTGTGGAAGAGCATAATGAACTGGATGATAAGACATATAAGGTTGTGGGCATGAATTTCTATAAGGTGAATTCCACCGACGGTACATTCATCACTAATGAGATACCGACAACGACCGTGTGCCTGAAAGGTGATTATGTTGTGGAAGGCAAAGTGAAACTAAGCTATACCCATGCAGCCTACAAGGGTGGGGCAGATGGTGTTACCACAGAGACCACACCTACAGAGACAAGTAAGGCTATGGAGTTTGGCGAGCTGAATATCGTAGGAACGGAAAGCGGTGTTCTTCCTAATTCTTCCTCACAGGCATTGTTTACAACCCTTAGTGGTGGATCGCAATATATGGAGGTAATGCCTTATAGGAATGAGAGTGGGCTGTCGCTTCAGTGTGACATAGTGGTACGCACAGGCAACAGACAATATACGCAGCAGAATGTGAGGGCTTCAATACCAGCACATTACACCGATTGGAAACCGAATCAGTCATATACCTATATCTTCAAGGTCGTTACCAAGCCTGATGGCATAGCCGTTATCCTTGCAAATGTGGAGGTAAAGAGCTGGGTAAGCGACGGAATGATAGAGAAGGAATGGCATAATTGGTAAGTGGAAAAGTAAATGAAAAATGAAAAGTGAAAAGTGAAAAATACGAGTTGGTATTAAACGCTAATCACTAATCTGTAAACTTTAATCACTAAATATTTTTCATTTTTCATATAAAAAACATTTGACAGAATGAGAAAAGAAACACTTCATATATATGCATTATTTAGCATGTTTACGGGTATGCTATTAATGGGATGTTCAAAGGAGGCGGTTGAGGACTATGCCGACGAGCACGATGTGAAGTTCGGCGTGGGCTTTGCCGATGTCTGGCAGGAAGGCGTGTTCAATAGCAATACGGCAAAGGCTATTACACGTGGAGAACTGTCAAGACTCGATGCTCCGACAACCGCTAATCTATATAAGGTGTTTGTGAAGGCTACGAGCAAGACAGATCCTACCGATATAAAGGATCTTACATTGACAAACCCTTTGGCAGATGGAAAACTGAACGCGGAAGGTGTTACGGAATTTGACATCACGCCAAGAGATGTGATAGTAGAGGACAACTATACCTCCTTTGACTATGAGGCAAGGACTGTGATTCCAGAGAATTTCACGGAAGAGACTAATTATAATAATGTATGGCAGGGTGGTGAAGTGCCTTTGTTCGGAACAAACTGCTATCTCTCCGGACCTGGTATCACGGAAAACCAGAACCTACGTGTGTATTTCCCATTGGAGCACAACACCGTGCTTGTCCGCTTCGTGCTTGGAGTAAGCAATGATGTGAACACTCTGAGAACACTTCGCCTTACGAGTCTGAAGATATACAAGAGCACAGGTGTAGGTACAGATGGGAAACCTGTGTATAATACCAATAATGCAACGACCGTGATAAGGTCGGCAGATTTGGTAACGACGGGTGACTCACGTAATGACGAACTTACGGTTAAAGGTCGTAAGTATTTGGAGTTTCATGTTAATCCCAATTCACAGGAACTATTTGAGACTGTCGATGAAGAGGAAGTGGAGAAGGCATTTCTCAGAACGGTACTGATAGTTGCTGAATATGATGTATATGATAAGAATGGTCAGCTAACCCGCAAGGGCTGCACAGCAAAGAATACCCTGACACTTGGATTTACCTCCAAGGCAAAGGGCAGATATTTCGACATATATGCTACCGTGGCTCCTGATTTCCTCTATGTCCTCAGCGACGGAGATAAGGAAACTGTGGATGTGGTGCTGAGGTGATTAAGTGAAAAATGAAAAGTGAAAAATGAAGAATTTTAGTTACACTAAACTCTAAACACTAATCCCCATCAAACCTTAAGTCTTAAGAACCTGAAGTCTGAACACTAAAACACTAAACTGTTATGAGAAAAGAATTGCTACATAATTTGAATAGACTTATAAGCGTCAATACTATAAAAAGTCACTTCCATTCGCCTTCCGGCTCCCTCCCTACGGAGGGAAGTCGAAGATTGAGTATCTTCGAGTATGTGCGAAGCGGGGGGAGAGACCGTATCCTTTCCTTCCTTCTCCTCCTCTTCTTCTCCTTTGCTACTGCTAATGCTCAGGACCCTGCCCCTTGGGACGGTTCTGTAGCTTCAAAGTTTGCAGGTGGTACGGGTACAAAGGCAGATCCGTATCTCATTTCCAATGCTGCGGAGCTGGCATACTTTGGTACAAAGTATCACAACTCATATAGCTACTATAAGATAAATGCGGATATTAACCTCGGTGGCAGAGAATGGGGGTATCATGCAGGTAAAACCTTCTACGGTCATCTTGTAGGTGATAAGGGTAAAGGAGTAAAGCCTGTTATCAGCAACTATGTTATCAATGTGCCTAATTCCGGCAGCTACTATGGTTTGCTTGGTAAGGTGAACAATGGTAAAATCAGCAATATTGGAGTTTCTAATGTAGTGATGACACTCGTTGCTAATATCGGTAGTACGCCAATGGCAGGTGTATTTATCGGTACTATTGAAAACGGAGCTTTAATTGAGGGATGTTCAGCAGATAGTATAACCATCAATACAGGAAAAGAGACTACGCAATTATGTTGCGGCGGTCTTATTGGTAAGGCTCTTGATTTAGGTACTGTAGTAAGGAACTGTTCGGTGAAAAACGGTACTATCAATCTAAATGGCGAGATTAATCCTAATGGAAACTATGGCGCTCTGTTGGGACGTATGGAGAATGCGTGCCAGGTTGAAGAGTGTAGTGTAGAGAATTTCACATACAATTCTACCCAAAAACTTAAGGGTTGTAACCTTTCTGGCTTGGTGGGAAGTATGAAGGGCATTGATGCTAATACACGTTCGAGGATAACCCGATGCTCTGTGAAGAATCTTACATATAATCTTGACGGTGAATTGAATATTAAGGTTGCTATAGGTAGTATCGTGTGCTGGGTAGATGGAGGCTATAATGATATAACGAGGTGTAAGGCTACCGGGCTGAAAGTTTATATGTCTGGTAAACTGGCGGCTGGTGGCAACAATAATGGCAACAATAGTGGCAATGATATCCGACTTGGCGGTATGATTGCAAAGGTGGATGCCGGTGCAAAGATTACCGATTGTCTGCTGTATGGTCAGAATTACATAGGTTCAAAACCAGGAATGGCAGGTAGTACATTTGAAAAAGGTTTGTATATGAATGTTGGCGGTGTCGTAGGTAGCACCGTGGATCAGAATACAAGTTCAGGCAAGCAGATTACGATAGAACGCTGTGTGGCATACTGCGACTTTGATTTCACAGGATATACACCAGCCACCGTAACCAACTTGCAAACCAACGAGTTTGTTATAGGTGGTGTAATAGGCAGACTGTTTAATCCATATTATATTCCTGAGACTCTCTATTACAGTGGTAAGGTGAAAGCACCATATTGCGTTGTAGGTCCGCTTGTGGGTACATTCCAGAAGAACAATAGTTCTGAGTCCTTCATCTACGATGACTATTCTGGTGCGAACAACAATAGAGCCAAAGTTGCAGATTATAGTAAGTGGTACTATGGCGACTATCAGATCTATCTCACTTCCGACCTTATCAATTCTGGCAAGATGCGTAATGGAGGATATACAGTTGAAGGGTATGCCACTATAGGTGATGTCAGTTCTTGGACAGAGAATAAAATCGGTAGTGCATTAAAGGCTTCAAAGACCATACTTCCATATAGTTCCAATGGTAATAATGCCGATATGTCAATATACCCGTCGTATGCAACGAGTACTAATTCTTTCCCTACATATTACATGTACTATGCGCAGGGTGTGAATCGTGGTAGCTATCAGAGCGATATCAATACCGTTATTACTGCCTTGCGTGAGGGAGAGGATAGTCCTGTATGGGATGTGGATGCTACGGGAAAGATTGTCATGGATAGGTTCGTGGCTACGGAGAGGATGAAAGCTACCGATGCCTTCACCTCTATCCTTACCATTCAGAGTGATGATGGTTCGGCACTTCCTTCTGGTTATACCTACGAATGGAAGGTGGATGGCACAACCATAGGCACAGGTAGTTCTATAGAAACGGCAAGGGGCATGGAGGCAAAGACTGCCACCGTGCATATCTCAAATGGCGGTTCTCCAGTAGGTGTGCGTACCGTTACCATACCACGAAAGAAATGGTACGATTTCGGTTCAATGGCAAGTGCACCTACAGGAAACGGAACGGCAGAGAGTCCGTATCAGATAGCCACGGCAAGCGACCTTGCATGGATGAACTATCATGTTTCTGAGACTGATGCCGAGAATAGGGAGCACTATGTACTTACGGCTGATATAGACCTTGGCAATGCGTGGTGGTCACCAATGAACGGAATGGAGGAAACGGGCGTAGGCGCGTTTGCCGGAATGTTCGACGGACAGGGACATACCATCAGTAACCTGCATATAGACTGGGATGTCAACTATGCGGCTGCTGCCAATTTCGGACTTTTTTCTATCATCAAGGGAACATCAGCCCAGTGGGCAGTTGTGAAGAACCTTGTCATTGCCGATGCAGTTGTCTCAAAGGCAACGAACGATAAATTGTGGGGTAACAGGTG
Source organism: uncultured Bacteroidales bacterium (assembly GCA_902801425.1). GTDB lineage: Bacteria > Bacteroidota > Bacteroidia > Bacteroidales > Bacteroidaceae > Prevotella. The sequence continues at coordinate 28,974 of CADCIQ010000047.1, forward strand.
TGTAGGCATCCTTGCCGGTAATGTGAAGGAATATTCGCAGATAGAGAATGTCATCGTGCGCAACTCCGAAATCAAGGCTTCTGCTACGGCAAGTGCACAGAACAGCAAGAATCTGTACTTTGGTGGCTTAGCAGGAAAAATCAATAGTTCTAGCAATAACTACAGTTTCCTTAATATCTCTACTGATGTAGAAATTAACCTTTCTAACATTACTGTCAATACACCAGCTAATATAGCTGTTGGTGGTGTGATAGGTCTATGGCAGACCAATGCAAAGACATGTGTTAAGAATGTCTATGCCCTTGGCAAAATTACCGTGCCTTCTGGTCCTACTAACATAGGCTCGGTATTCGGTCAGAATACCACCGGTCTCACTACCGATGCCACGTCAACCATTTTCTATGTGAATGCGGCAAGACAGAATGTGGGCACGAGGAAGGTTCTGTCTGACTATGCAACCACATTCCTTGCCACCGCAAATGAGACGGTAAAGGCACGCGAAGATCTTTATCCTTGGGTATATAGTCAGACTCCTGGTTATAGCCTTTCAAACCTGAAGATGGAGGTTGTTGACAATAATGCTGGGCAGCCTCGCCTGGACGAGCACACACTCGAAATCAAGGGCTTGAATCTTGACGCATACACCTACGAGTGGTATCGCAATGATGTGAAGATAGGTGAAGGAACCACCATCAATATCACACCTGTACTTCCATCCGATGAGGTTTCTCTCCGCATTGATGTATTGAAGAATGGTGTGAAGGAGGGAAGCCTGTCGGCTGCTGCACCTATGCTTATTTTCGCAGGTTCTGGAACATCAGCCAATGATCCTTATCTCATAGGGCATAAGGAAGAACTGCTTCTGCTTTCATATCTCAGTAATCAACCAGGCACCTACGGATACTATGGCAAGACAACGGCAGACTATAATCAGGCTTATTATCTGCTTGATGCGGATGTAGATCTGACTGGTGTGACGGATTTCATTCCTATCGGTTCTGTAAAGGACAACTATCAGGCAGAAAACTGTTTCCGTGGACACTTCGATGGAAAGGGCTTGTCTATCAGGAATGTGCAAATTCAGTGGAAAGCAGGCGATGTTAATGCGGAGGTAAACCGCGTATGGGGACTCTTTGGAGCAGTTCAGGGCGTGAGCAACACGCAGAAAGCTGTTATCCAGAATCTCATCATCAAGAATGCCGTACTCACTCATGATACAGGCAACACATCGTTCTATTATAACGGCAAATCAGGCACGGCAAACAACTGCTATGTAGGTGTGCTGGCAGGAGTCGTAGGTACAAATGCCACAATTCAGAACATTGAGGTGAGCAACTGTAGTATAACTGATGAAGGCTCAACACAATATGGCGTTGCAAAGCATACGTTGTCAGTAGGAGGCATAATCGGACGTTCGCAGTACTCTTTCGCATCTGATGCTGGCGATATGAATACCACCACTACAATTCGTCTGGTAGTTTCTGATTGTGACATAACCATCAACTCTGCAAGATTCGAGGGAGCGACAAGTGCCGAGCAGTTCAAGGTAGATGTAGCTGGTGTCATTGGTTCTATGAAATCTAATGGTGCATCAGCCACCATGCCTTGGCCGAACTATACATATTACACTGGTAAGGTGAAGGCAATGGGAAAGGCTATGGTAAGCCCCGTATTCTCATGTGCAGAATTCAGAAACAACACCCGAAGCGATTTTGACTACTATTGTAACCTCTATGTAGGTAGAATCAACAGCTCCGATGCAAATCCTGTAAGCAACATATTCTACGACAATCGCTATCAGATTTACTATGACGGCTCATATCGGGATATAACCGATACCTATCCTGCCGTAAGCAATAATAATGCCCAGAGAAACCCTTGTGACATGGGGGCAAGAACTATTCAGTGGCATTCTTACTACGATACTAAGTGGCATCATAACAAGGACTTGAAGGACTATTACTTCCAGGGCGTAAACTATGGTGCATACGTTGATCAAGCTAACGCAAGTGCTGTGTCAACAGTTGCGGAAACATTCAGCACTGGTCGAAGTGAGGCAACCAACAATGACGAGATAAAGGCATTCGGTTTCACCTTCGGAACTGATGGCAAACTGCATCTTGCAGAGGTGTTCGACATCACGTTTACCGATGATAACTTGGGTGACGCTTCAAAAATTGTCCATACTCTGACTGTCACAAATAAGTTGGGCGACGAGGGCTTGACTTATAAATGGTATGTCAATGGTGAAGAGAAAACATATAGCAATAGCGAGGAAATACGCCTTGGTGTAACTCCACAGCTCGTGTATGTCAAGGTGTTCAGAGGTTCTGATCTGAAATATACAACCGAGGTAATAGAGCTTCCACGCGGATATGTATTCTCTGCTGACTATAGTCCTAAGTACGATTTTTCAGGTTCGTTTACCGTTACCCCTGATAATTACTTCACCGAAGGAGATTACACCTATAGCTACGACTGGCAGGAATGGTCGGATGGTACAACCACAACCTATACAGCCCAGCAATGCTTCGATGCAAACCATTCATATATCGAGAGCGTGACGCAAGGCTCAAATCCAGTACCTGAGGCAGACTGGGATGCGGATATCTATGCCAACCCTTCAAGCTATACAGTAACATATAAGCACGTCATGACAGTTATCTCAGAAGAGGAGTATACTGCCCTTTCTGCTGGAGAGCAGGCTGACTATAGGTTGCTGGGTGATGGCACATACGGTAAGGATGGCGGTGAATACACACCATTATCTACAAGTGATACATATACATCCAGTTCTTCAGGAAAGATTCCACTATCAGGTGGCGAGACTGTTTCTGGTGCAACTCTCTCTGGTGCAAGTCAAGACAAGACGTATTATTGCACCGTGACGGCTACTGATGCGCAATGGAACACCTTCGTTGCAAATCACGGTACGGAAGATATATTTAAGGATCTCATTGCGAAATACGAGACATCGTTCACCACAGAGCTGACGGTAAAGTACATCAAGTCTATTATTGTCTATCTACATACAAAGGATACTGAGACGATAAACGGAAAGTCATATCCTTCAGGAAATGACGAAAACGACGGAAAGACTGATCAGACTCCTGTAAGGACATGGCAGAAGGCATATAGTCTGCTCAAGGAAAATGCATCATGGGACGAGAACTATATCGTGCTGATTGGAACAAGTAGCAGAGAAGCTACGTGTGACCAAAATAATGGAGGATTCTCTATCACTTCTAATCTTCAGGGCAATGCGGTGTCTGAAACGGTGTCTGAAACCTACGTACAATGGAAAGCGAAGGTTGATGCCTCTCACCTTGCAAAGAATGCTACCATCACAGGTAAGTGGGAAGGTGTGGACTATGGCGGTGTAATTGAAGCCTATGAGGATGGAAATAGTGGAGTTAGGTATATCGGACTATTTGGCGATACCCGTTTCCAGAATATTACCTTCAATCATGATTCCAGAGCCAAGCACTCAAGCTATATCTTCTGCCAGTATCATAACCTTGAAATGGGTGAGGGCGTTCAGATGACAGGATTCACAAGTAATGCCCCTGGATATGGAACTATCGATGGAGCGAAGACTTCTTCTTTCCAGATCTATGGCGGTTTGAACAATGACAAACGCTTCCGTACCGACAAAGGCATATTGGATATGGATGCTATGGATGCTTCAATGCCTCATGGTAAGGAAGGCTTCACTATTACACTGAAGTCAGGACATTATTCCTGCATCACTCCTGCCGGACGACAGTCAACCAGTAATCAGATTAATGGATTGATGGGTACTCCTAATATGCCTATCAAGTGTACTGTAACCATTGATATTGACAGGGCATACAATGATGCGCATAATCGGACACATGGGAAATCAGAAGAACTTCAATTTCGATTATGACGGTAAGAACTATAGATTCCCTGACAATACCTATTCTGGCAGGGCTAATATCCTTGTTGACCCAAGAGATGGTGATAATAGCAAGGTTATCATCACAGAGCTTTACGGTGGCAGTACAGGACGTGGTTTTACTGGTGGTATAACTATCAAGAACCCATTCTATGGATACAGCACGGTGACAATCAAAGGCGGAACATTCACTATTCTTCCTAAAGACAACCCAAAGAAGAATATGATTTTCAGCGGAGTCTTTGGTTCTGGAGCTGGTGGTTACAATGGCATTGGAGATGATGCAAATCCTACTGTGGATGAGCATATCGCATATTGGAGTCCAGATAACAAAGTTGTGCTCTATGGGCGTTATGCAGAAGCAAAGGACAGGCTCGTTTCCGTGAAATGCTATAATGCAAATGATCCTGCTAATCCATATACAATGGTCGATCCTGCTAAGACCAACACGAGCATTGTCATTGAAGGAGGTGTCTTCGGTTCTCCTACTCAGCCTATTGATGGCATTTATGCCGGCGGTAGTGGATTTATGAGTCCGAGTCTGTTCTATGATAGAGGTGTTGTTCCAAGTAAATATGGAGGTAACATCTATGGCAAGGCAGGTGAAACGGTTTCTACCTTGACTATTACTGGTGGTACATTCTATTGTGACCACGGAATCTTTGCCGGTGGAAATCCTGCTGACTATACAGAGCTTGGAAAGACATACGGAAACGTAGTATTGAACATAAACGGTGGCACTATGTACTGCAACGTATATGGTGGCGGTGCCGGTGTGGCTGAGGCTCTGCTGAAAAATACTTCTACATACGGAACACTTACCAACATGGCAAGATTGACGGGTAACACATTCGTCAATATCGGTGGTACTGCCAAGATTCTGTCTCATAATGGCGTTGGTGGTAATGTGTATGGCGGTGGTATGCTTGCTGCCGTCGATGGCACTACTACTGTCAATATCTCAGGCGATGCAGAGATTGCGGGTAATGTGTTTGGTGCGGCTCAGGGTATCACGAATGATGTTAGCATCAAAACCATTCCTCATACTTCAACTCCATATCTTCTCCATACTCCCGAAAATGCAACGCTTTTCGGTTTGGTTAATGGTAATACAGTTGTGAAGACATCGGGAAATCCATCTATCAAAGGTGATATTTATGGTGGTGCGGAGTCTGCCATAACCAATGGCAGTACCTCTATTACGCTGAATGGCTGTACTTTGAACGGAAACATCTATGGCGGTGGTCTTGGAGCACTTACTGGAGGAGCTTCGGCTACTACTGCTACCGATGCACAGGTAACAGCATCTGCCGACATAAATGGCACCACTTACATAAAAGTAGATAAGGTTGACTATGCTTCCTCAAGCAACGACTACTATCTGTATGGTGGTGGCAACATGGCAAGTAAGGTAGAGGGTAAGACGGAAATCATAGTGAACGACTGTACCACCAAGGGACAGATGTCAGTATATGGTGGCGGATATGGAACTATGGCACCAGTCAGCGATACCTATATCACCGTAAACGACTTTACGACAAAGGAAGGAGACTATGGTCTGGCAACTATCTTCGGAGGCGGTAATGCGGGGCCTGTGTCAGGAGGTTCCACAATTTCCATGAATGGCGGACAGGTGTTCGGCGATGTCTTCGGTGGTGGAAACGTAGCTTCAGTCGGAACGAAATATCCTGCTAATGGAACAGATGAGGAAAAAGAAGATTATCTTCGTCACTATGCTAACTTATATGGCTCTTTGGTTACAATGCAGGGCGTGGGGCCTGTGGTGTATGGAAACATCTACGGTGGTGGAAATAAGGCTGATATATATGGTGATGCTGTAGTAAACATATCAAATGGCGCGTTTGCCGGAGAGGTGTTTGGTGGTGGTAATGGTAATATAGGTGTAAATTCTATAGCCTATGCCAATGTTTACGGTTCTACCAATGTATATGTGAATGGTGCTTCCGTGATATGGAATAAAAAGTGGAATTCATCATCTAAGTCATTTAATTTGTGGAATGGGTCTTATTCTGCAAATAATGATTTCGTATATGCACCAACAACGGATCATCTATATCCTGTATTCAAAGACAACCATAATATTTATGGCGGTGGAAACCATGCTTGCAGGGTTGTGCCTATTGCCGAAAATACGGAAACAGGTATAGCATCGGTAGAGGTGACAAAGGGATTCTGCGGATTAGACCTCCTCTCAACCGATGTGTGGAAGAAGGCGTATAACGATAGCAAGAACCCTCACTTCTACGTGTTTGGAGGTGGATATGGTGCATATACATCAGTAGAGGCGACAAAGGTAAACGTAGCCGTGAATGAGTACACGTCCGAGGGTGCTACAACTGATATGCAACTTGCAAAGCCTGCCGGGCTAACTTTCAATGCAAAGAGTAACGCTCCAAGAAAGAGAATAACATCTGGAGAGGGAACGGACAATGCAACAATCGGCGTTTACGACAACAGCTATGGTATTCCTGACTATACTGTCCTTGGTGTTCTTGGCGGTGGCTATGCAGGTCTGGTTATTGGCGATACCGATGTAAAGGTTGGTGGCAATACCTATATGCACCGTGTCTATGGCGGTGGATACGGACAGCTGGAGGCATACACGAAATTACAGCAAGGTGCGGCTATATACGAAGGCAAGACTCGTGAAAACCTTGGCGAGGTAGGCGGTAATGCCACAGTCCTTACTGATGGTGGCTATATCTATGGAGATGTATTCGGTGGTGGTGCAGGTGTGGAGTCTGCAAAGCTCAGCGGAAATACATACACCGACTTCAAGGATATGGGACGCGTGAAGGGTAAGACCTCTGTTACGATCTCTGGAAAGACTCAGGTCTTTGGCTCTGTGTATGGCGGTGGTGACGTGGCAAATGTTGGCGTGGAGAATCCACCAGCTACAAATAAACCTGAGAGTAGGTCTATCTTCGATGTTGAAGATATGTTTATCAACCGTAAAAGATACGAGCACTCCAATGCCCAGTCATTCGTCAATGTCATTGGTGGTGACATTTTTGGAGAGGTGTTTGCCGGAGGTAATGGCCGTATGAAGTCTGAGGCTTCTGACTATACAACGCTTGGCCGTGTAGAGGGCAACACTCTTGTGCATGTGGCTGATGACGCGTTGGCTGATGGTAGTACTATCGTTCCGACTATCTGGAACCGCATCTTTGGTGGCTGTTCATACGGTACGGTTAATGGCAATACCTTAGTTCATATCGAGGGTGGAAAGCTCGGACATAATATCTTTGGCGGCGGTCTTGGCGATGCAGCCGATGATGCTCCGGAGGCACAGACTAATGGATCTTATGCGGACATCAAAGGTAGCACCACTGTTAAGATTGACGGTGGAAAATGGCTATGGAATCAGAAGGCTGATACCCAAGGTAATATCATAGTGTGGAAGGATGCACCACAGGTCGTTGTAAACAATATTGCCGAGCTGAGAAACATGAGCGCAGCAAAGTTTATGGGTATAATAAGTAAGTATGCTGATTCTCGATTCTTCAATATTGATGCTACGACTGGTAAGTGTAATTTCGTCATTGCCCATAATATCTTTGGTGGTGGCAAGGATGCTTGTAATGTCACGGGTAAGGCTACGGTAAAAATCAATCACTCTCCTCTTTCAAGGTTGACTGACGATGAGGGCAATAACATAAATCTGCTTGATGAGAAAACCGTTGGTGGATTGTGCTGGTATGCTTCAATCAGCAACATTACCAATCCTCAGTTCTCTGTGTTTGGCGGTGGCTGGGGTATTAATACCAGGGTTGCTGAGACCGACGTGTATGTAGGACCTGGTGCGCGATTCAATGCTACTGGTGAAAAACTTGTGCTCAAGCCATACGGTGATGACGTGGCTGATACCAACCTGAGGTATGATGCGGTTAATGAGGAGAATGATGAGCTGTTTTACTTTACCATTGCTCCTGGAGATTTAGGAAAAGAGCCGTATGCCTATATAAACGAGGACATCTCGGAGTATGTCATATTTGAGAATGACCTCCTTGATGATTTCGATAATGTAAGTCCAGAGGAAAGAATCAGATTGTACGGTAGTGCCGATGGTGGTGATACTGATACCCATACATTCCTGCGTTATCGTGCAAGCCGACTGGCTATGTCGCTCGGTGCTCCAACCTGCACATTCATGGATATTCATGGTGGTGGTTTCAGCGGATATGTCACAGGCGATACTAAGGTCGTTACTGACTGTCAGCTTGCTTGCCGTAACGTATTCGGTGGTGGTCTTGGCTCTCTGCCTGCCAATCCAACAGGTAACGAGACCTATGGTGAGGTAGGAGGCAACACAAGCGTTAGCCTGCACTCTGGCTTCATCTCTCTCGATGTATTTGGTGGTGGTGCCGGTGTAGAGTCTTACAAGAAGGATGGAGGTACCTTTATTGACTTCCCAAATATCGCCCGTGTAAAGGGAAAGACTGAAGTTAAGGTCTGGGGTGAGCCTATCGCCATGAAGTCAGATATTCCTAATCCTAACGGTGAAGGCAATCAGACGTATGACAAGGAGCGCGTACTCGTGTTTGGCAACGTGTATGGTGGCGGCGACGTGGCTAATGTAGGTGTGGATGAGTTTAAGAAGGAAGCCGACGTGATAACATTGGATAATTACGAAGGCAAGGATTTTACCACATCCGTATCTGTTTATGGTGGAGGCATATTCTCTTCTGTATATGCAGGTGGCAACGGTCGTCCTAAGAATAAGTGTAAAGACTATACTCAGCTTGGTGCTGTCTATGGCAACACTCGTTTATATGTGGAGAACACAAAGCGTAGGTATCCGTATGTTGATGATCAGAAATTGGCTAATCCTGTTATTCCTTACCTCTGGAACCGTCTTTATGGTGGTTGCCAGAATGGTACGGTGTATGGCAATACCTTTGTGGACATTAACGGAGGCTATATCCTTTATAATATATTCGGAGGCGGTGTAGGTACTGTTGATTCACTCAATGTGAATGGTGTGATGAAGGTGGATGAGAACAACATTACATCTGCCAACGTGACTGGTAACACCAATATCCTTATTAGGGATGCCGTGGCAAAGGTGAACTCTCTCTGGGATGCAGCTAAACGTACCTGGGTTGAGGCAAAGGTGGTGAACAAGAACGGTGAGACGCGTCTGTATTCTCCGCAGTATGATCCATCCTTGAAGAAATTCAACGTGAACCATAACATCTACGGTGGTGGTAGAAACGCTTGTATCGTTAAGGGTAGTACCTATATTACCATGACCAAGGGAATGCTGCCTAAGAATCATGAGGTGGTATCAGGTGTCAGCACGGCCGACATCGATGGTTTCTTCCATACCAACGAATGGACGGAGATTTACAACAAGGTCGGCTCTCCTCACTTCTGCTTGTTCGGAGGTGGCTATGGTGAGAGAACCGTGGTTAACGAAAATACCTATGTCAATGTGTCTCTCGGAAAAGTGGAGAAAGCGATTGCTGAGGCTGGAGTACTTGACGATGTTGCTAACTTGTCATCTCATTTCTACGACCGTCAGGGTGTAATGGATGTTGTTGGTGGCGGATATAGCGGCTCTGTCAGGGGTATGACCAATGTTACCATCGGTGGCGAGACATTCCTTCGTCGTGTGTTCGGTGGTGGCTTCTACTCACCGGTAGGTGCTGCAACCATTAACATCAACAAGATCGACTGTGCTGAAATCTTCGGTGGAGGTCTGATGGGTGACATCGGATATACTGATGCAAGCGAATACAGCGCAAATCTTGCTGTGGATAAGCGCGGCATGGTAACCCTGAACGTGGGTACTAACTCAGGCAACACCGGCGAGAGTATCTGGGTGCACAAGAATGTGTATGGCGGTAACGACGTGTCTGGTGATATTCTGAACAAGACGCAACTCAACATCGCTGCTGGGCATATCTTTGGCAACGTATATGGTGCGGGCAACGGTGACTATCTCTATGCCGTAGGCAGAAACAAGGAGAAGAAGGTAACGGTGAACGAGTATTACAAGGTGGGAAAGAACACCTACGATCTTGTATATACCGTTCCGTCACGTAGCTTCATGGCAAGTCTCGCTGCTTCATCAGCACCACAACGTATGGTGAACTGCGCGTCATATCACCCTAAAGTGCAGAACGTGGAGATTAATCTCTCTGGTCCGTCAGCGGACCATCCGCTTGAGATAGGTGGTGTGTTCGGCGGTGGAAACTCTGCCACGGTGAACAACCTCAACGGTAGCGATCCTACCGTGAAGTTCTACTTCGGCAGTAACCTGAAGCTCAATAACGTATTCATGGGATGCGACGGCGAAGCTCTGTTCGACAGTAACGAGAAATTCCGTAAGGCATACGAGGATGTGAACTCCCTGCATCTGGAAGACGGCATTGACTGGTTGCACAATCCAGCCAACCATGCCATTACCGAGCAGTATCTGCCTGTATCTCATGAGAACCGTCCTAAGGTGTATGAGCATCTTCTCGACCTCTACTTCCAGCCTGTGGAAATGGATGTGCAGCCAGAGGTGACATGGGCTGATGGCATGACAAATGTCACCATCGGTTCGTTCTACTGTGGCGGCAACCGTGGAAACATGAACGTAGAGCCTGATAAGAACGGAAAAATCGTGAGATATACATTCCCTGAGAACCTTGTCATTACCGACAAGATCGTGGGTGGATGCAACAAGGCTAACTACGAGATGCCTAATTCTCGTATCAAGCATAGAGGTGGCTATCTGCTTGGTGTCCGTGGCAAGAATGCCATCAACCTTGAGGTGAAGTGCCAGTTCGATCCTCATGAGGATACGGAAATCAAGGAAGGTGGCAACGTGTATGGCGGTTGCTATGCATCTGGTACCATATTTGGCGATGTCTATATCGACCTGAAGTCTGATATGCTCTCACATATATCTTCTGCGGAACTCGCTTCTGCAAAGGCTGACAACAAGGCTGTGTGCAACGTGTACGGAGCAGGATACGGTAGTCTGGCATACGTGCATGGCAATACTAAGATAGATTTCGGCAAAGACATCAGGAAAACTGACAATAATGGTCATGGCACAACCGCAAACTACGTGTATGGCGGTGGTCATCAGGGAAACCTTGTCGGTAACAGTAATGTACGCATCTACAACGGTCATATCGCATCTTCAATATGCGGCGGTTCCTACTCTGGCATGATGTGGGGAAGCTCTCATGTGCTTGTGGGCTATCCTAAGTACTACACAGTGAACAAGAGCGGCACATACGCCTTGAAGCGTGTGGATAAATGGAACGATGATGCAAGGAATGTCGATGGTTCTGAGGTGGTGAAGAAGTCGATAAAGCTGCTTGAGGGTGACATCGTGGCTGAGGAGGTCTATGATGCTATATGCTCTCACGACAATTCGCAGGGCAGCAACTTCACGCTCCATACTACGGCACCGAAAGACTGGTCGGATATTGACATCAAGATCGACGAGGCTATTTATGGTGGCGGTTATGCCCTCGCAGCAGGTTCTTCTGTTGCGGCAGGTAGCACTACCGTGAAGAAGTATAGCGATACGGAGAATCTCGATGAGTATATGACAGCCTCCGAGCTTGCAGCACTCGGTGCTGATGGCACAAAGGGCTATGGTGGCAATACCATGCTCATTGTGTGGGATGCTCCAACGAAAGAAAACTTCGAGACCGATCATATATCCGTTTCTTCACAGAGCATGAAGGAAAAGACAATTCCTTATGGTGGAAGCGTGTTCGGATATTACTATATGGACCTGGAAGGCAACTACAAGTACATCTATCAGGAGGACTACACGAAAGAAACTGCTGCATTGAAGACACTTGCAAAGAAGGGTGCTGATGGTAAGCCGGTAATCTATGAATACGACGGCGACGGAGGTATGTTCGGTGACGGACACCTGTCATTTGCCGAAGGTTTCCGTTGTGGAGAGCTTTGCGGCTATGGCTTTGCGGAAAAGACTCCTGAGCACGCACGTATAGTAAACTCATTCCAGCGAATGGATATGCTTCGCCTCACCGACTGTGCCGTGGTGCTTCTCGGTGCGCGTGACTATACCATCAACGAAATCTCTGCAACTCCTTACTCAATAGCCCGTGTAGGTGAGATACAGATGATTGCCCAGAACGTAAAATATGCTGACGGCAAACTCGCAGGTAAAAGCGTGAAGCGTTCACGCAACTACCTCGGTATGTCCAACAATATTCACTATCTCGGTGCACTCTATTCCAACGTGAAGTTCACTGATTCGTTCCGTAATGAAGCCGGTGCTGTAAAAGATAAAAAGAGTTACCTTGATGTGAAGCAGGAGTTTATCAACAACAGACAAGCAGAACCTGATTTGTTTAAGCAGCGTAACACGGGTACGGCTGCCAATATGATAGGTATCGCTTCCGGCTATGCCCTGAAGATACATAACGTGAAAGCTGCAGAGGACGACACCGAGAAACTCTACTATGGTCCGGTAGTCGGCATAATAGAGATGGCTCTCGTCGATGTTCATACTGACGAGGGTGGTGGCTATGTTTATGCAAAGAACATACACAGTCGTCCTCCTTATTCCGCATCTTCACCAGCCAAGGGCAATGCTCCTCTCAGGAATGCTGTTGATACAGACCCTGAGGAGATTATTGATACAGACCCTGAGGAGATTACTGGCAAGGAAGACTTCCTCCAGACCTCTGGTAACTTCGTGTTCCCATACGATGGCGTACAATACATTGTTGACGACTGCTTCAGTCATGGATACGACAATCAGGCATCACTCGCCGTTAAGGATGATGTTCACTATTGGTATGTTACTGGTAGGCATTATTACTACAACACCTCTATTACAGGCTATACATACGACAGCACCAAGACTCCGTTGCTGTTCAATGCCGATAACGGTGATGCCCTCATGAACCTTGTAGGCACACCTGCCGGATCTTCTGTAACCCTGAAGAAGGTGACATGGAGAAGTGCCCATACTAATGGCTATGTTGATGACCTTGAGAAAGAACATGAGAATGGAGAATATGTATTGCGCATAGGAGCTTCTTCAAAGACCATCTATGATGAAGCCGTCGGTGCATACATCGCCAGCCTGCCTATGCACGGTGAAAATGAAAACCTCAACACCCTGTTTACCAACACAACCAATTGTGAGGCTGCAAATATATTGCTCCAGCTTGAGGATAAGGCTGACAACTCTGGTACGGAGCGTTTCTATAAGCATCTGTCAGAGCCATGTAAGGCTACCATAGAGCTTGAGACTAAGGATGCGAACAGTCAGACATATACCTACACCATTTACCTTACCATCAACTATGTGCAGGGACCAAATGTGACAGGTGCGTTGCAGGTGCTCAACTGTGCCCTCCCTGGTGAGATGATAGAAATCAACAAGGGTACTATCCAGATGACTGCTGACCAGAGTATGGCACAGAGTGCTACCATCTATCGCATTGGTCCTCTCCAGGAAAATGGTGAACTGAGCGAATACCCATATTCTGAGGATCATCCGGAAGGCTACTTCACCTACGATGTAGGCAATCCGTATGCCGTGGAGAAGGGGCTTGAAAACACCACTTCGGAGATGCTTGCAGGTGTCGTATTCGATGAGAGCAATACCACGAACCCATCTATCCGAGTGCCAGCCTACTACTTCATGAATGGATATGGCGTTCAGTACTGCTTCAAGGTCAGCGGTCTCAATGAGATCTTCCCTGTTGCAATGGATGCGAACAGCCGTCTTGAAATCCATAACTACCACCGTATGGAGCCACGTCGTTCTGGTGGCGGTATCTATGAAGGAAAGGATGCCCTCGACCTGCATATTGCCCTTGCTGCAAAGCGTGCCCACGACCATGGCACCCCAGAGCCTCGCATCTATATCGAGGATGCTATCGATGTTGCACGCTTCATCTCATTCATCAATGAGAAGACCGACGATGCTGCGGAGATTGGCTCAAAGAACGACTTCGGAGCTAATATGCAGTTCTTCCTGCAAGACAATATCCACGTTGAGACCGAGTATGTAGTGCCTGACAACTTCAAGGGCACGCTGAATGGTGACGGTCATGTCATAACTGGTGTTCACAAGGAGAACGGACTCTTCAAGGCTCTCGATTCTTCTGCCAACATCTATAACCTCGGTCTTGCAAGCGGCAGGTTCGTGGTAGGCAGTAGCTCTGCTGACAATCCAAGTCTGCATTGCTGCTACGAGTACGCTAACAATACCGTATATCGCATGGACGGAACGGCATACACAGGTTATACCGATGCCGACTGGCGCTATGGCAAGGTGGCATACGACCTTAACGAGTACTACCTCGACAAGCGTTTCGGCGATGGCAGTAAGTGTGGTTATGTTGATAACATCTATGCTAACGGTGACTATCTCTATGCAGGCTATGAATTCGAGAACCATTACGATGGCTCAGAATATATCCGTAACTCTTATATCCCTAACTATGGATATACCTCTTCTGCCCACGATGCTACCCACCCAGTGGATGAAAGTCGTGCCGTGAGAGGCGAGGGCGGAACCGTTACCTATCATCCGCTTCTCGATGAGAATAAGATAGAGGACGGACCTCAGAAGAACGACTATCTCTTCTTCGGACAGATTCTTGACGCCCTGACGAAGGGTAGCGAGGAGGGTGTTGCCAATGCCACTATCCCGGCACCTATGGCAACCGATGAAGAGAGCTCTTCCTTCCATCTCGTAACCGATATGAACAACCGTGTATATCGTGCGGGAGGCTATTATGGCAGCAAGGAAAATGTCGGTTTCCACTACAATAGCGATGCCTATATCCACGACAATGGTATCACAGCCATTGACTTCTACGGATATAACAAGCCTGTAAACGACTATGGTATGGAGTCTTTGACAGCCGATGATGGCGTTACACGCAACCTGTTGCTCTACGCTCGTCTGGCTACCGACCGTGCCGGTATCCTCAATGCGTTCAGCTACGACGATACCACGCCAGAGTCAGCCATCAAGGCTCATGTCATTGATCAGGCTGCAACTCCTACCACCGAATACCTCCATCTCGTGGAGCGTACTCTCGACAACAGGAACGGTGAGGGCAACGCCTGCTACAACAACGATTTCAACTGTCCTATCGCGTTCAGGGTGACAAGCCGTGCATGGTACACCCGCGCGCCTCGTTACTATGCTAACAACCGGAACGACGCATGGGAAGGCATCTCTCTGCCATTCTCTGTAAACCGTGTCGAGGCAAGCTTCAATGGCGAGATCACCCATTTCTATGGTTCTGATGATAGCCATGCAGCCAATGAGACGGAGGCTAACATCAATAACGTAGGACATGAATACTGGCTTCGCGGTCTTGTCTCCTGTGACCTGTCACAAGATACCAAGAAGGCAACATTCAGTCGTCCAGGTAATGCTGAAGGTCTGTTTGCTGGTGGCACGCTCGCAGGTAGCTATACCTATAGCAATCCTCACTTCCATGAGCTTTACGGCGCAATCTATGGGGATAACGGGTTCAGCATCTATGATGTGCCACGCACCTTCAACGATTACCTCGTGCAGCAAGCCAACGTGCCTTACATCGTCAGCTTCCCAGGTGCTGAGTTCAAGGAGTTCGACCTTTCAGGTGACTATAACCAGGCACTTCTGCTTGGCAGTCATGAAGAGTGGGATGCCCTTGTTGATGCTCACGGATTCTCATTCCAGGAGGCTGCCATGAAGCCGCAGAACATCACGTTCTCATGGATCTGTGACAACAATAAGGTTGCTGAGACCATCGACGGTGCTGCTACCATCGGTATAACCGACGACAGCTATGAACCTACTAAGGTGGGTAACGTGTCACATCATGCCACCTTCGCTGCTATGGATAGGAACGACACCTATGTCATCAACGAGTATGGAACAGCCTTCGACTCTTACATCAGGCGTGTATTCCCATTCCGCACCTATATGACCGTTGACGCTTCTCCTGCAAAGGCATTTGCAAAGCCAAGGAGCATCCTCATCAGTAATGATGGCGGCATACAGGAACTCCCGCAGCAGGATGATGCTGGTATCAACGGCTTGCGTATCTGGTCAGAGAACCGTAAGATCTTCGTTGAAAGTCCTGACAACCTCTCTCTGGAGCTTTACACGGCTACTGGTCAACTTGTCCGCATCCTCGATGTCGTTCCTGGCACCAACACCTACTCAGGTTTCGCCAACGGCATCTACATCATTGGTCAGAAGAAGCTCTACGTCAAGTAGAGCCTCTTCTCCCTGATTCCGAATAATATTCAAACGCAAAGGCGCGAAGACGCAAAGTTTTATCTCTGTGTCTTCGCACCTTTGCGTTTGCCAGCAATAAAAACAGATAATCTCGCATGCGCTCGTTTTGCATCTGTGAAATCCCTAAAATCTGTTATTACTGTCCGCTAAACAACTATATCTTGCATAATATCAAAAGATTTATGCTGGACAAGCCCTGTTTTTATCAAGGATTTGAGAATGAGAGAAGGCTGGCGCAGTATTGAGAATTAATGAGAAAAAGAGAGATTTGCTACTTGCGTAGCATTAGAAAAAGCGTGATTGTCTGGAGTGTAAGCGACATTTATTCGCAATGGCTCATCAAGCTAAAGCAAGTCTCTAATTCTCATTAATTCAAAAAAAGAAATTCTCAAAATCTCTAATTCTTGACA
>CADCIQ010000048.1 GCA_902801425.1 uncultured Bacteroidales bacterium
GGAATCGAAGGAGATGCTGGAGTTCATCAAGTGGGTTGGTGATATTGCATACTATAACCTATGCTGGATTTTCGGTCATAGCGTTCAGAAGAATCTGGATGAGGCGAAGGAGATGATGGGCAGTCATAAGGACTTGAGGAAGACGGCAGAACCGCTCCTTGACAAATTACCCAACATCTTCACAGTGAAACAAATGAGCGAGTTACGTGTCAGCGAAGGTCAAAGTGAAGACTGCTACATGCTTCTGTCGCGATATGTCAAGAGTAAGAAGATAAGACGCATGGATAGAGGAATTTATCAAAAAATCTCTTGAAAAAGAGAGATTTTTTGATAATTAAATGAAAAATGAAAAGTGAAAAATGAAAAATACAGATTACTATTTATCGCGAAGATTTTTAGCGAAAAAACTAACTTGTATTTTATAATTTTTCATTGTTCATTTTTAATTTAAACAGCATCTAACATATAACCATTAGATAAAACAGGGACACTAAGTAAATGTACATAAATATTTTTATAATCAAGAATTAGAGAATTAGAGATTTTTTCTTTTGAATTTATAAGAATTTGAGAAAGGTCGCTTACGCTCTTGTTAATCACGGCTATTCTCAATGCTACGCAAGTAGCAAAATTCTCTCTTTCGCATTAATTCAAAAAATCTCTAATTCTCTAATTCTTGATTATAAAATTAAATTTGACTACTTACTTATGACAATAACATTGAAACGAATATACAAGAAGGGCGCCTTTACTCTGGGTGCCCTTCAGATTCAAACTGAGAGCAATAAGGAGTTTCTCATGAACAGATACTTCTGCGATACGCTTGAGCCTCACGCTATTGACTGGCGTAAGGAGGAGAAGATTGCGGGTAAGACTGCGATTCCGACGGGGCGGTACAGGGTGGTGATGAGTTATAGTAAAACCTATAAGCGCAGGATGCCGTTCCTACAGAACGTGCCGTATTTCACAGGGATTATGATTCATACAGGAAACTCGGTGGATGATACCCGAGGGTGCATACTGGTGGGTAAGGCGGTGAGGCCGCAGAAGCCCGAGGAGGAGAACCCGAGTGGCGAGGCTACGGTGACAGGCAGGCTCACGGACTCACGCATCACGTTCAATAGGCTGTATGAGCTGATTCGGGAGGCGATGAAGAAAGGGGAAGAGGTGGAGGTGGTTATTAAATGAAAAATGAAAAATGAGCAATTGAAAATTGATAATTGTTCGCTAAGGCTCACCAAGCTAAAGCAAGTCGTCGAACTGACGTTAGTTAAAAAGTGCATTAACACCAAATTTCAGTCCCGTTTTTTGGATTTCAGCATTGCAGAATGCTTTTTTATGTGAAAAATTCGCTTGTCTCGCAAAAAATCAGTAAATTTGCAACCTAATTGAAATTTGTAATTCAAAAGTATAAAAAAGGAATGATTAACATTACTTTCCCAGATGGATCTGTTCGTCCGTATGAACAGGGCATCACTGGACTTCAGATTGCTGAGAGCATCTCACCAGCTCTCGCACGCAGCGTTGTAAGCTGCGGTGTTAATGGTGAGACAGTGGAACTCAACCGTCCGATCAATGCTGATGCTAAGATCGCCCTCTATAAGTTTGAGGACGAGGAGGGTAAGCATAGCTTCTGGCACACAAGTGCCCACTTGCTTGCTGAGGCTCTCAAGGAACTTTATCCTGGCATCCAGTTCGGTTTCGGTCCTGCTATCGAGGCAGGCTTCTTCTATGACGTACTCCTTCCTAACGGAGAGCAGATCAAGGAAGGCGACTTCGCAAACATCGAGAAGAAGATGCTTGAGCTTGCCAAGAAGGATGAGCCACTCGTTCGTAAGGAAGTTTCAAAGGCTGACGCTATGGCTGCTTTCGGTGCCGACGGTCAGACCTACAAGTGCGAGCACATCGAGCAGGATCTCGAGGATGGCTCAATCACTACATATACTCAGGGCAACTTCACCGACCTCTGTAAGGGTCCTCACCTCGTTTCTACAGGTGCTATCAAGGCCGTTAAGCTCACATCCATCGCAGGTGCTTTCTGGCGTGGCGATGCAAAGCGCGAGCAGATGCAGCGTCTCTACGGTATCTCTTTCCCAAAGAAGAAGATGCTCGACGACTACCTCGTTATGCTTGAGGAGGCTAAGAAGCGCGACCACCGTAAGATTGGTAAGGAGATGGAGCTCTTCATGTTCTCTGACCGCGTAGGCAAGGGACTCCCAATCTGGTTGCCAAAGGGCACCGACCTCCGCCTCCGTCTTCAGGATATGCTCCGCGCCATCCAGAAGCGTTTTGGCTATCAGGAGGTTATCACTCCGCATATCGGTTCAAAGAACCTCTACGTTACCTCTGGTCACTATGCACACTACGGCAAGGACTCGTTCCAGCCAATCCACACACCAGAGGAGGACGAGGAGTATATGCTCAAGCCAATGAACTGCCCTCACCACTGTGAGGTGTTCGCTTGGAAGCCACGTTCATACAAGGACCTGCCATTCCGTTGCGCAGAGTTCGGTACAGTATATCGCTATGAGAAGTCAGGTGAGCTTCACGGACTTACACGTGTACGTTCATTCACACAGGACGATGCACACATCTTCTGCCGTCCTGATCAGGTGAAGAGCGAGTTCCTCCGTGTTCTCGACATCATCCAGGCTGTATTCTCAATCTTCGGCTTCAAGGACGATCAGGTAGAGTTCCAGATTTCTCTCCGCGATCCTAACGACAAGGAGAAGTACATCGGTACCGACGAGATGTGGGCATCAGCACAGAACGCTATCATCGAGGCTTGCAAGGAGCGTGGTCTCAATGCACGTCAGGAAGAGGGCGAGGCTGCATTCTATGGTCCAAAGCTCGACTGTATGGTAAAGGATGCTATCGGCCGTCGCTGGCAGTTGGGTACTATTCAGGTTGACTACAACCTCCCAGTACGTTTCGACCTCGAATACACAGCAGAGGACAACTCAAAGCAGCGCCCTGTGATGATTCACCGTGCACCATTCGGTTCTATGGAGCGTTTCGTAGCCGTTCTCATCGAGCACACAGCAGGACACTTCCCACTCTGGCTCACCCCTGATCAGGTTGCTATCCTCCCAATCTCAGAGAAGTTCAACGACTATGCAGAGCAGGTACGTCGCTTCCTCGATACAAAGGGTGTTCGTGCAACCGTTGATAACCGTAACGAGAAGATCGGTCGTAAGATTCGTGACAACGAGTTGAAGCGTGTTCCTTACATGGTTATCGTTGGTGAGAAGGAGGCAGCAGAAGGCAATGTGGCAATGCGTCAGCAGGGTGGTGGCGAGCAGGCTGTCATGTCAATGGCAGAGTTCGCACAGCGCATCAACGACGAGGTTGCAGAACAGCTCTCAGCTACCAATATTGAGCCAAAGGATTAAGCAATGACGAAGATAGCAATACCAACAAGGGAAAATCTTGTAGATGACCACTTCGGGCATTGCGACCATTACACCGTGTTTACTGTAGGTGATGACAAGAACGTGATCGGTTCTGAGCGTCTGGACTCACCACAGGGGTGCGGATGCAAGTCGAACATCGCTTCAATAATGCAGGAAATGGGCATAACCGTAATGCTTGCCGGCAATATGGGCATGGGCGCATACAACAAACTCGCAGCCCACGGTATCAGCACGGTGCGCGGATGTCATGGCAATGTCGATGATGTGCTTACGGCATATCTCAACGGCTCACTCACAGATTCTGCCGAGGTGTGCGACCATCACGACTGTGGCAATCATGACGAGAAGCCTGTGTATGTGATTTCGTAATCATACACATTATATATATAAAAGAGACGGTATTACATCTTGTGTAATACCGTCTCTTTGCGTTTATCTTTTTATAGGTCTGGGTGTCTCTATGGCAAGCAGCAAGCTGCTTTTTACTGACAATAATTACCAATCTTACCAATCTTTAACCAATAAAAATAATAATGGAAAAAGATTGCGCAGATTGGTAATTATTGTCAGTTCAGCATCGGAGATGCGTTTATCTTGAATTAGTCGAATTTACGTTATTTAGAAATTGATTCAATTCTGCTTTTGATTCAATCTTATGTATTCTTCCTTGACGAAGAACTATTAGGGTCGGGCGGCATTTTTCTTCTGTTCCGCCAGCTTCTTGGCATATTTAACGACCTTGTTCATCAGAATCTCATCGTCGGCTATCTCGCTCATAATGCGGAAAAATTCTGCATATAATTGGGATGTTATCATAATTATTCAAATATTTGGTTTATGCCGGCAAAGTTACAAATAATTCTTGAATTAATGTAATATTAAGATGAAAAAGAATTGTAAAAACGGTAAATCAAAGTCAGGATGGGCATTGGCGTTTGTTCCAATGTAGCTTGATTTTTCCTGACAAATGCTTTTTCGCTGAATAAATCTCGGTTTTCGCTGAATATTTTTCCTGATATGATGTGAATTTTGTATTTTTGCAACAGAAATAAAATATTAATCGCATTATTCGATAAGTTATGAAGAGTTTTATATTAGGAATCTTAATGATGGTAGGGACATTGCCAACAATGGCTGGCAATTATCCCTATCTTACATTTGAGTTGACGGACGGGGCAAAGGTCTCTGTTTCCGTCAGCTCACTGACGTTGACTGTCAATGGTACTACGCTAAAGGCTGGTTCTCAGACATTCACAATCTCCAATCTCTCGAAGATGTATTTCTCATCAACAGACGAGACATCGGGTGCCACGGCTATTGATGAACTCACAGCCGATGACTTCGAAGGTAAGGAAATCTATGACCTCAACGGGCATAAAATCGAATTACAAATTACGAATTACGAATTACCTAAGTTGCCTCGTGGTGTGTATATCGTAAAGAGCAAGAACAAAACCTGTAAAATAGTAGTGAAATAAAAGGAAAGCAAAGGAAACGCTCCGCTTGCGCGGAGGGGACTGGAAAGTAAATTAGGAATAAATTAAACCAGTAAATTATAATTATTAACCACAGATTTTAGGGATTTATTCGCAAAGCTCATCAAGCTAAAGCAAGTCACAGATGTAAATCACGAGCGTAAGCGAGCTTATCCGTTAAATCTGTGTTCAAAATAAAAGAAACGGATTTATCCGATTTGTCTGAAATTAATTTACTGAATATAATTTACTGACAATTTACTTTCCAAAAAAAGAATTTATTTTCCAATCATTCCGCGCAAGCGGATTTCCTTTCAAAATATAATTCTCGTAAAGATGAAAAAGATATTTGCACTCATTTCTGCGCTCGTGCTGACGATATTAGCAACGGCACAGACGCTGAACGTCAGGGTGGGAAATGTGGTATATCAGTATCCTGCCTCTCAGACAGACGTGATGACATACAGCAACGGCAATTCACTTACCATTATGGATAAGGTATTTGCGCTCAGCGATATAGATGCTATGACCGTTGATAATTCGGAGGTTGAGAATAACCGCGTGACGGTGGAATACGACGCTTCATCGGCAAAGGTGTATGTGGCTGGTAATGTGGCGCGATATGTTACTCCGACTATCAATGGCGCTCATGTCACCATCGCGCAGAGTAATACCTCTGCCGTTGATGATGACGAGATAACCTACCAGTTGTCTGGCGCAACTTCTAACGGCTCTCTCTCCCTTTCCGGCTCTTATAAATGCACGGTATCATTGGCTGGCGTGACATTGACAAATCCAAATGGGGCGGCTATCAATATCACCAACTCAAAGCGCATCCAGATAAGTGCGAGGAAAGGCACGGTGAACACGCTTGCCGATGGCGCGAACGGTTCTCAGAAAGCATGTATCTACAGCAAGGGACAGCTTCAGTTTCAAGGCAATGGCACGCTGAATGTGTCGGGTAATACGAAGCACGGCATCAAGAGCGCTTCATATATCTCAATCAAAAACCTTACGCTGAATATCACCTCCGCTGTTGGCGATGGTATCAGTTGTGAAGAATATTTCCAAATGAAGAGCGGTGTGTTGACTATCAGCGAAGTCGGTGACGACGGCATACAATGTGATCTTGGCGGCGATACCTCCACAGGCGAGACCGAGGATCATGATGACGAGGATAGCGGTAACGTGTATATCGAGGGCGGCACGCTCACCATTACCACAACGGCAGTTGCCTCTAAGGGTATCAAGGCAGATGGCGATATTCGCGTAACCGATGGTACGGTGAATGTCACGACCACAGGCAATGGAACTTACGATACCGATGATAAGGATGCGAAGGGATGTGCCGGACTTAATGCTGACGGTAATATGACTATCAGCGGCGGTACTCTCACGCTGAAATCAACAGGTTCGGGCGGTAAGTGCATCAAGGTTGACGGTAAGCTCAATGTTACTGGTGGTGTGATAGAGGCAACCACAACGGGCGGCACATATAAATACGGTAATGCGGATTCCCAGCCGAAGGCTATCAAAAGCGATGGTAACATGACAATTAGCGGTGGCACTATCAAGGCTACGGTAAGCGGTCATGAGGCTATCGAGACAAAGGGCGAGATGACTATCACCGACGGCTATGTATATGCCTTCAGTTCTTCGGATGATGCAATTAATGCGTCAAGTCACATGTATCTGAAAGGCGGTACTGTGATTGGTGTGAGCAACGGCAACGACGGCATCGACACCAACGGCAATATGTATATCTCAGGCGGTACTATCATAGCGTGTGGTGCTGGTCAGCCTGAATGCGGACTTGATGCAGCTGAGCGTTACAATCTCTATATCACAGGCGGTACTGTGCTTGGCATTGGCGGTGGCAACAACACCGTCACCTCTACAAACGGTTCACAATGCGTGCTCAGCACTTCGGGAAATGCTACGGCTGGTACCGAGGTTACAGTAAAGAGCGGCTCAACCGTACTCGCTACGTTCACTATTCCTGACGGCTATTCACCAACGAGCGGTGGATTCGGTGGTGGAGGTCCTGGCGGTATGGGCGGAGGCTTTGGCGGCTTTGGCGGCTTCGGCGGTGGTCCTGGCGGTTTTGGAGGCAATCAGGGAAATGGTAGCTTCAGCTTTCTCCTCAGTTGTCCCGGTCTCACTTCCGGCTCAAGCTACACCGTAACCATCGGAACAACCTCAAGCACCTGTAAGGCCGCAACGAGCTATGCGGGGAGGTAATGGATAAGTGAATAGTGAATAATGAAAAGTGAATAATGCTTAATACTGGTGGACACCATAATGAATTATCGCTATATGTTCCAATCGCGATAGCAGTATTTTTCACTAAGTATTATTCACTATTCACTTTTCACTATTCATTTCCAAATATTTTCCATCTTCTTTGCGTTATTTATATGTTAACAAAAATCTATATGAAGCAGTCGCGACAGGAGAACGTCATATACTTGGTGGTGTGGGGCTTGCTATTTGCTGCTCCATTGCTGAGCCTTTATGTGCGGACGGTAAGCGATCCGAACATCGAGTTCAACTGGACGGAGGTGTTCATGGTGTGGCGGCATTTCGCGGTCTATCTGCTGCTGTTTCTCGTGCATAATTTCCTGCTTGCGCCGCTGCTCGTACATAGGCAAAAGCGAATAGCGTATTTTGCCGTTGTGACCGTGCTGCTCTTGGCATTCGTTGCATACCGATATAACAGCCGACCTGATGTGAGAGACCACATGCCGCCTATGGAGAAGCCTCTTCCACCGCCATCAACAAAAGCGAGGGAGATTGATGAGAAAAAGCCACCGTTCAGGCATTTTCGTCCGCCATTCAGAAGAGATATGGGGAGGCACGAGGCTCCGCCTCCTGTCTTTATCGGTGAACATGAGATTATGGCTGTCGTGGTACTTATCCTGATGTTCGCAGCTAATCTCGGCATAAAGAACTATGTCCGCAGTCGTGATGACAGGAAGCGCCTCGTGGAACTGGAGAAGCGGAATCTGGAGCAGCAGTTGGAATACCTACGCTATCAGATTAATCCGCATTTCTTCATGAACACGCTCAACAATATCCATGCCTTGGTGGAATTCGACCCGGTAAAGGCACAGGAAATGATTGTTGAACTGTCGAAGATGATGCGTTTCGTGCTCTATGAAGGTAACAAACAGAGTGTACCGCTATCGCGTGAACTTGATTTCATAAGGCATTATGTCACGCTGATGCAGCTTCGCTATACGGACAAGGTTAGTATTAAACTTGACCTTCCAAATGAAACACCAGAGCGTCAGATACCGCCACTTATTCTTGTCACCTTCATTGAGAATGCCTTCAAGCACGGTGTAAGCTATCAGCATGAATCGTTCATAGAAGTGACCGTCACAGTAGAGGATGAGACGCTGCTGTTCAGATGTCATAACTCGAAAGCAGACCATTCAAACGAGGAAAAGGGTGGGGTGGGACTTGCCAATGTCTGTAAGCGTCTCGACCTGATCTATGGTGAAAGGTACAGGCTTTGTATAAAAGACAAGTTGGATGCCTATCATGTAGAGCTTTCCATTCCGCTTGTTTAGAGTTTAGTGTTTAGAGTCCTCAGGTTAGAGGTTGGTGATAGAAAAATAGTATTTTAAATTAATAATAAAATGCCTTTTTTGCGCTCCGGCTCCCTCCCTATGGGGGAGGGCGGGGGGAGAGGCCTGAAAATTATGTTCCGTTGTCTTGCCATAGATGATGAACCACTTGCTCTCAAGCAGCTTGTGGCATATATCAGTAAGGTGCAGTTCCTTGAACTTGCAGCCCAGTGCCAGAGTGCCTTGGAGGCTCGTGAGTTCTTGGAAAACGATACTGTTGATGTCATCTTCTGTGATATCAATATGCCCGACCTCAACGGAATGGATTTCGTGAAATCGCTTGCCGTACCACCTCTCGTGGTCTTTACCACAGCCTATTCTGAGTATGCCGTGGAGGGCTTCCGAGTCAATGCCGTTGACTATCTGCTAAAGCCTTTCGGATTTCAGGAGTTTCAGAGAGCAGCGCAAAGATTGCTTGAAAGGAAGAGGGTGGTATCTTCCCTGCTATCCCCTAAAGAGGAAGCAGATACCCTCTTCCTAAAGACAGACAACCGCATAGTGAATGTGAATATCTCTGATATTCGTTATATCGAGGCAATGAGCGAGTATCTGAAGGTATGGCTCGACAGTCAGCCAAAGCCGGTCATCACCCTCCTTTCTATGAAGAAGATAGAGGAACGTCTGCCAAATAACTTCATGCGCATACACCGTTCATATATCATCAACCTCACAAAGATACAGGAGGTGAACAAGAACCGTGTCGTTATGGATGCTGATATCTACCTTCCCATTGGCGACCTGTACAAAGACGCCTTTCAGAAGTACATAAGCACCAAGTTCCTGAGCAGATAATGGTGTGATGAACTCACGTTACAATAGTAGAAAATAATCTCTTTTTAGACGAGAGTATGATATAATCGTACAGCTCCTATCTACAATAGTTGAAATTTATAGTCTCTTTTAGACTATAAGAAGTTTGAGAAGGTCTGTATATCTACAATAGTAGAAATTTATAGTCTCTTTTAGACATCAGAACCACCTGCTAAGGCGAGGTTTAGATCTACAATAGTAGAAATTTATAGTCTCTTTTAGACGAAAGGCAGCTCTTTCGAGTTCATTTCTATCTACAATAGTAGAAATTTATAGTCTCTTTTAGACTGAGGTTGATGTGTATGTCGGAGCTACGATCTACAATAGTAGAAATTTATAGTCTCTTTTAGACATCGGGGACTCAACGCTATTTTCATTTATCTACAATAGTAGAAATTTATAGTCTCTTTTAGACTTCTCATTGTCCTTATCGAAATCACCTGAATCTACAATAGTAGAAATTTATAGTCTCTTTTAGACGCCGAAAAGCATCGAGCAAAGTGTTAGTATCTACAATAGTAGAAATTTATAGTCTCTTTTAGACCCTATGTTCACACGCGCGTCCGCTTCATCTACAATAGTAGAAATTTATAGTCTCTTTTAGACCTTATCACTGGCAAAGGTACGAATTATTTTCTAATTATCAAAGATTTACCGTTGTGTTTTTTACATTAACTAGAGGGGGATATAACTTGGATTATTAGTTGTTGCTGAGATAACATAGTGAAAATAAAGAAGTTGCACAAGTATGTCTCAAAATGTACAGACTCAGGTTTGCAATCAAAAATAGACGATGTCCGTGTCACGATGCAGGGCATTGCCATATTTCTTGAGTTTGACTGCCGAAACATCAAATATTTGAGGTGTGGCATGATACATAGTTTCATCCGCCTCCATATACACATTGTGTAGGTATATGGAGTACGGACAAAATATAAAGTCATTGAGTGTGGATATTGATATATAGTCAATCATTCAGATATGGTTTTTCTTGTGCAAACTGTAGCCATTCCTTGTTGCTTATACCAAGTTTCAAGTTCTCTTGCGGTTTTGAAGCCTTTATCTTCATAACAGCCCATAAACCCTTGCGAGCTATATTATATGCACCATTGGCATCTGCATCCTTCGGCAGATTATCGCCACAATTACGGCTGTCGTAGAAATGGCCCTCTGTATCAGCAACAGGCGAAAGTAGATAATCGACTTCGCTATTTGTCTCACTATTACGCATCTGCACCAATAGTTTCATGAGTTGCATCAATGATTCAAGGTGTTTCTTTTCTGTCAGAGTACATATAGCCTCTTTCAGATTGCCGTTGATATCAATACCGGCTTCCATAAATACCTTCTTAAACTCGTCAGTAAGCACAATTTCCTTATTATCCCATTGATTTAGTTTCTCTGGATTACGGAATGTCTTGATGCGCGTACCATAAGTACATAGTACCCAATCGGTTCGCGTATCTTTTGCCTTGTCCGTGAACTTGCTATAATCATCGATAACGAACTCAAACCAATTCTTATCGGCATTATAGTTAATACTCTTGAACTTAGAGAAGAAATTGCGAGCCTTGTCTGCATTCTCATATCTGGTATCAAGCATATTCACGAAGCCTGTTACAGGGTCTATCTTACTAGTGTTCCATGCAGGGATATAGAACAGACAGCCACTCTGCTTGCCAAGTTTCTTGAATGTGTCGAACTTACTTGCAAGTTGATAGGCATGGAGTAATCCGCCATTCTCATTGGCATCTCTCTGCTTGTCAACATAATAATTGAGTTTGTCTATGAGCATTTTCTCGAATTTCTCATATACTTGTCGCTCAATCTTCTGACGACCACGCATAAAGCCTCCGTTCAGATCTTCAAGCACAACGATAGCCTTGTATTCCACCATCATCTTAGTGATTACGTGAACCACCTGACTGAGATAGCCTTCCTTTAGTTCCTTTATGTTCTCTATCTTCTGCCAGTTCTGACGCGCCTCCTTACGGTCGCCCTCTCGCGCTTGAAGCAGTTCCTTATAGTTGGTGGTGTAGGTATTGCCCTTGTATTCGTTGATGATATCATTAAGTGTCATCTGCTTTACGATATTGCCTTTCATATCAATTAATGACAGATACAGCAGATGTCGCTCACCACGGTCAATGCCTATGATATGCTCTATGCCGTTGTTGCGGATAACATCCAAGACGCTTGCATTGATATTGTCGCTACCCGTTGCCTTGAAATTGATAGTGATAGGCACATGGAACTGGAACTTGTCAACTGTATAGCGACGATTCTTCACAATGTCATAGCAGAAAGTACTCTCACGCTTCTCGTTCTGCATGTTCTTGTTGGCGATTGGCTGGTTCGCACGATGTATTGTGGTTTTATTAAGGTCAAGACTCTTCTTTCTGTAGAACACCTCGGCCTGTCCGTTGAGTTTATATACCACATTGGCAAGATTACGCTCGTCAAAGAGCATCTTCCAATATAATGTATGCATATTAGGTGTGCCCATGCTATACTCAGAAAAGTCTTTGTTCCATATCTGGAAGAGATATAGCTTGCCTTCATCAACTAATTGGTTGATGAATGAGACAGACACTTTGCGATAGCCTAACATATATCCTTGTTGCTCTACCTCACGATAGAAACCACTAATATCTTCGTATGTAGAGGTGTCAGAAAAGGTAAATGGGAACTTACTCCAATCCTCATGCTTGGCAATAGAATCCTTAAAGAAATCTATCAAGCGCCTGCAATCTTTTATACTGAAATTCGCACCTTTTTTATGTGTGCCTTTTTGATAGGCATCACAGATTTCCTTTGAAGGTGCAAATTCCTTGATTCTTGACTTAGAGAAGAACACTTTAGGTAGCATTTTGTTTGCACCAGGCAGTAACTTATAATCCATCTTATCATAGCATTCTCCATTGCAAGGCAGTTCGTCAATATCAAAGGCATGGTTTGATTTCTTGTCCATAATGGCAAGATAGTATTGTCCATCTTTACGTAGCAATACGGATGTGCAGTCTGGCTCTTTGTTCATATCCCAACCATTAAGCAGCTGAGCATTATCAAAGTTCAGTTTTATCTTCTCTGTGCTGTATGGCTTGCGTGTCAGTCTGTTGCGAACCTTATCATATAATGGGGTTACGATGTCAAGCTCATCCCATATAGCACGTAGTTTTGCATCAAATTCATTATCCTTGTCGGCCTCATCACCATTACCGAGCAATGGTTTGATGAAATGCAGCAATGCCTTGTAAGCATCGAGCAGAGCCTTGATCTTCTTAATGCTATCTTCTGACTGGTTAAGGTTTGTATGTTTGCCTAACAGAACATCATGAGCATCAACATAAGCTAACTCTATCTGGGAGAAAAGATTAATACGTTGCTCTCCATTACGGTCATAAGCACCTAATTCTTTATAGTATGATTGTATTGTCTTGTCAGAATCCACATGAGAGTTGAGATATTCTATGCTAAAGCTCTTGCTTGCCTTGAAGATGTCGTTGATACGCTTTTCAAGCAATTCGGGGTCTTTTCGTTCCTTTGCGGAAGGAGTTATGCTATCACGCAATTCTGCCTTTATTGCACTTGTATAGACATCATATTGACCGAATATCTGCTGCGAGATATCGGTAAGTCCTTTATCGTTGGCTATATAAATATGCTCGGTATCGTAGCTGTCTATATTTTGAAGAAGCTTACGAACATCTGTCATAACATTTTTCAAATTGCCGTGAGTCTCGTTTATTGCAGCAAGCATTTCCTCGTCCGTGGCAAACTCTTCAGGAAGCCAAGAAAGAGCCCCCCTATCGCTAAGAATCATCTTATACAAAGGCTTTAGTAATGGCAATCGTGCATCTTTGTTTTTCTGATTATATAGGTTGACATATTGGTTTATGCCTTGAACCTTATCTCCATTTTCATCATGACGAGCACCAATGATTGCGTTGTATGAGTCAATTTGGCTCTGTGTGAGGGTATTAGTGAAGTTGGCAAGATCGAACACTTCCGATATACTTTGCGCCTTGAGTCTCTTGAGTTCTTCCTTGAAGCCATTCTCTATGTCTGGAAGGAAATCTATATCTTCGTGTTCTGCAATCTTAGCAAACGACTTAATATTGTCAATGAACATAGGCAGATTCTCATGTATCAAGCGGTAAGCTATGGACGTTGACTTTTCTTCGTCAGAATACATATTCTGGCGGTTTTCATTAAAGCCTGTGAAATAGGTGGTGAATTTTCCAAAGTTTTCTACCATCTGCTTCTCCTGTTCGTCTGTTACGAAATCAGGAAGATGAACCTGTATGAGTTCCTTCTTGAAAAGATCACTATATGAGCCGCCTTTCTTGAAGGCATCGACAATCTGTTTTCTGAGGGCGGTCTTCACATCCTTGAAATCATTATCTTCCTTCTCATCCTTATTTGCTTTGGATGCGAGGGTAACATATTCCTTTAATGAGTCATTATTGCCATCGGAGATTGTTTTCAATTTCAGATTGGCAAGACACATTTCAATAAACTTCTTGTGGTAACGGTCAATAATGTCCTTGACCTTCTTGTATTCTTCAGCCCTCTTTTCATCTTGGGCAATGATACCTTTTGTTTCAATATTGTCTTTGGTCTTGCCTACAGGTTTTAGCTCAAACCTAAGTGTTTTCGACAGAGAATAAAGTCCGGTGAGGTCGTTAAATGTTTTCATATGTCTTCTTTTTTTATAAGTGTAGAAATCAGTTTTAGCTATTTGCTTGCAAAAATAAGCAAACTTTCTGATATCTCAAAATATTCTCCCGTGTTTTTGCATTTCAATTGAATTTTTCAGTTTCATACTTATTTATGCGAGAGTCTTTCTTTTTGGTTCTATAGTTCTATATTTTTTGCACACACCCTATATGTGAATTGACAATTGATAATTTTTCGCAAAGGCTCACCAAGCTAAAGCAAGTCGTTGAACTGACGTTATATTACGTAGATAAACAAAAATCACCGCGACACGATGCCGTGGTGATTTTTTATGTCTGTAGATGCGGGCGTTGCCTTTGAAATCATTATGGTATTAAAGCAGGAAGCAGAGCACCGTCTCGTTAAAGACTTCGGGATTCTTGTTGGCAATTAATTTCGGAAGGTCTGCGTATCGCAAACCTCCAGAGATATTTTCTATTCCTCCACAATTGGGTATAGCTCGATGAACTCGCCCTGATGGCTCTTGCCGTCGTTGATAAGCTCTGCGAACTTCTCGCCTACGGTGTCGATGTTGTGGAAACCGGGTAATGACATATTACCGTTGAGGTCGGTTGTCGTAGGTCCTGGGTGAACGGTGAATATCTCAACAGGGATGTTGTTCTGCTGGAACTCGATAGCCATGACGCCTGTCAACGCATTCTGGGCTGCCTTGCTTGCCACGTAAGCCAATGGGTGCCAGTAAGGACTCACCTCAGAAGGCACCGTAACATTCGCAATCCTGCCCTCGTTCTTCTGAATCAGAGGCAAGACAGCCTTAGTCAAGGCAAACGTACCGATATAGTTCACATCAAGCGTTTCCTTGATATCCTTAATCTCCGTCTCCCAACTCTTATGAGCCATGTTGCCCGGAATACCTGCATTGTTTACGAGCAGGGTGAGGTCAGGGTATTTCGCATTAAGCTCATCAGCCGCACTCTTGATGGAGTCGAGGTCGGAAAGTTCCACCTTTACCCAACCAGCCACATCAATATTTAGAGCCTTCAGCTCTGCAATGGCATCATTCGCACGCTTTTCATCACGAGCACCGAGGATAACCCTCCAGCCACTAAGTCCGAGATACTTTGCAATTCCAAATCCTATGCCCTTATTGGCACCAGTCACAAATACAGTCTTACTCATATTCTTTCTTTTGATTTAAATAGCTATGCAAAATTACACATAATAACGATTCGTTATTGAGTTTTATTCCGAAAACATCGATATGTATTCCGAAAAAGAAATAATTCTGTGCATAAAATTTCAAATATCACATAAACGTGGTATATAAATACAATTAATGTGGTATTTCAAAGGTGATGAAATAGCAGTAATTTTGCACTCGGAAGTATGAAACACGTATCGGTGTGCAACCGACGTTGATAAAACAGATAATATGAAAAGAATTTTATCAGAACGAGCTTTTGAGGAAGCAAGACAATATATAGAAGGTGGCGTAAACTCACCTGTACGAGCCTTGAAAGCCGTTGGCGAAACGCCATTGTTCATCGACCATGCCAAGGGGGTTCTTCTCACCGACATTGACGGAAACGACTACATCGACTTCTGTTTGTCGTGGGGCGTATTCATCGCAGGTCATGCCAACCCGATAGTGCAGCAGGCTGTACAGAACGTGATAGCTAATGGCACAAGCTACGGCATTCCTACCCTCGTTGAGACAAGACTGGCAAAGAAGGTGTCAGGACTAATCCCTTCAATGGAGCGCGTTAGGTTCGTGAACTCAGAAAGCGAGGCTGTGATGTCTGCCATAAATGTGGCGCAAAGTCATACCAAACGCAAATACATCCTTAGGTTCGAGGGTAGTAATCATGGTGATTCTAACGAATTCCTCGTTGCACCATTCAATGACAAGGAGGCGGTAGAGACTATCTTCAAGGAATATGGTGATAGGATAGCAGCTGTTATTGTAGAGCCTGTACCTGCAAATATGGGCGTGGTGCCAGAAGTTGATGGCTTCCTTCATTTCCTCCGAACGATAACCAAGCAACATGAGGCTTTGCTTATCTTCGATGAGACAATAACAGGCTTCAGACTCACCCTTGGAGGTGCACAGAAATACTACGGTGTTACTCCTGACCTCACCACATTGGGCAAGATCGTAGGCGGTGGTTTCCCTGCCGCTGCGTTTGGAGGCAGAAAGGATATAATGGCATTACTTGCGCCTGATGGTCCTCTGTATCAATCTCAATCAGGAACGCTATCTGGAAATCCTGTGGCAATGACCGCTGGACTCGCCACGCTCAATATACTGAGCGAGAAAGGACTATACAACAATCTTAATCTCAGGGCTGAGAAATTCATGGCAGAATTGCAGGGCGTTCTTCGAAATAAGGGTGTAGTAATCAATAGCGTAGGCAATATGTTTACTCCGTTCTTCCAGGAAGAGAAACCGCATAACTTCAAGGAGGCGAACAAGAGCAATCTCGATGAATTTGCAAGATTCTGGAGGTATATGCTTTCGAACGGAGTGTATCTCTCGCCTTCACAATTCTCAGCAAACTTCGTGTCAATTCAACATACGGAGGATTATCTCTCGGATGTGCTTGAGATTGCGAAGGGATATTAGAAATGGGAGTAAAGTTGAAAGTGTAAAGTATAAAGTTTAAAGAAAAAAATATAAAAGATTATGGCAAAGATTATCGTAAACGGAGAAGATCAGGAGGTTCAGCTTCCTGTAACAGTAAGTGAGCTTATCAAGCTGAACGATGTTTTGCAGCCAGAAATGGTGAGTGTTCAGGTTAATGAGGAGTTCGTAGAGCGTGAGGATTACGACACAACCCAGCTCAACGAGGGTGATAGCATCGACTTCCTGTATTTCATGGGAGGAGGACAATATTAAAATATTTGCTATTTAATGTCAGTTCGACGAAAACAAAGAGGGGGTCGCTTTGCTTTCAAACATTAATTATGACGTTAATTTGGACAAGAATTGATGAGAGTCTAAGCCGTAAGGCTAATTAATGTCCTAATATTAATGTTATGCGACAGCAAAAGCTAATTCGTCGAATTCACGTTAATTAGCTGTGTGTTATTTACAATTTGCTTAGCAGATAAATAGTAAATAGTAAATTGTAAATTGTCAAATCGTAAATAAAAAAGGCAATGTTTGATTTCACAGAAGAAGAACTGAACCGATACAGTCGTCACATCCTTCTGAAGGATGTGGGCGTGGAAGGTCAGGAAAAGATACGCGAGGCAAAGGTCCTCGTAGTAGGAGCCGGTGGTCTTGGTGCGCCTGTGTCGCTCTATCTCGCAGCAGCAGGTGTCGGAACTATCGGTATCATAGACGGTGATGTGGTAGATCTTTCAAATCTGCAACGTCAGGTAATTCATTTCACCAAGGATGTAGATGTTCCTAAAGTGCTCAGCGCCAAGGAGAAGATGCTTGCCATCAATCCTAACGTAAAGGTAAATGCTATTCAGGATTTGCTTATGGCAAACAATGCGCTCGACATCATCAAGGACTATGACTTCATCGTAGATGGCACGGATAATTTCCCAGTCAAGTTCCTTATTAATGATGCCTGTGTAATGGCAGGGAAACCATTCAGTCATGGTGGTATCCTTCGTTTCGAGGGACAGACCTTTACGCATGTTCCAGGCTCTGCTTGCTATCGTTGCGTGTTCGGTGCACCACCACCACCAAACCTCGTTCCTACTTGTTCACAGGCAGGTGTGCTTGGTGCGATAGCTGGTATGCTCGGCACTATTCAGGCAGCTGAGACGCTGAAGTATATCACGGGTGTTGGAGAGCTTCTAACAGATAAGCTCCTCACGTTCAATGCCAAGACAATGGATTTCCGCAAGATCAGTACTCACCGCAATCATAAGTGCAAGCTTTGTGGCGATAACCCAACAATAACCGAGCTTATCGACTACGAACAGACTGCTTGTGATTTGCATAAGTAGATTTTTATGTCATATTCAACATACCCATACGGATGGACTGATAACGGCAAGGTTATCAATATCACGAAGGAAGCCTATGAATCTATCCTTTCACAGGCAAAGGCTGATGCTCCTATCGAGAGTTGTGGCTATGCCCTTGGTGTGGCAGGTGAGGATGGTACGCTTCTCATTACTGAGAACTATCGCCTTACCAATATTGATCATGCAGAGGAGCATTTTTCGCTCGACCCGAAAGAACAGTTTGCTGCTATCAAGTATGCTCGTGCAAATAAGCTGAAAGTGATAGGCAACTGGCACAGCCATCCTGCTTCGCCAAGTCGTCCGTCAGAAGAGGATAGGCGACTTGCATTTGATCCGAACATTCTCTATCTTATTCTCTCCCTTGCACCAGCAGACTCTGGTCTTCCATACATCACGGACAAGACTCAGCCTGTGCTCAATGCCTTCCATATCGAGAATGGCGAGGTGGAGAGAATAGGAGTTCTATTGAAATAACTCTGGTTTCACAAACTCAGCTTTGTGAGGTATAAGGTTTTTAGGTTTGTCGGTTTATAAGAACTCCAATGCTTATAAGCCTTCAGGCCTGAAAACCTATACCTATAAACCTAAAAAAATTGTAACTTTATATTTATGAACATCTCACGCATCATCATAGCAGACAATCAGCCGCTGACAGCGTTGGCGGTTGAGACATTATGCAAGCGATTAACCTCCTATGGTCATAATGAGGAGGTTGAAATCGTTTATGCTACAAACAAATACGAACTTGGCGTTTTCCTGAAGCAAGGTGTGAATAGTGCTGTGATTGTCGATTATACACTATTCAATTTCGATAATCAGGAGAACTTTGCCATGATGTGCGATCTCTATCAGAAAACATCCTCTTGGCTACTTCTTAGCGATGACTTGACACCTGATTTCCTGCGTTTTGTGCTCTATCAAACCACCAACGTGAGCGTGTCTTATAAGGATTCACCGCTTGACATTCTGCGCGAGGCATTACGTTTTGTGATTCGAGGTGAGAGATACATAGCCCAGCATGCTATGAACATCCTTTTGATGCAGGAGGCGGAGCAGCCACACGAGAAAGTTGCGCTTACGCATACAGAGATTGAGGTGTTGAAGGCGATAACGCAAGGCAAAGTGACGAAGGAGATAGCCTTTGAACGCAACTCCAGCGTTCATACAATTAACACGCATCGTAAGAGCATATTCCGTAAACTCCACGTAAATTCTGCCCATGATGCTATCAAATACGCTCTCCGTGCGGGTCTCGTAGATCTTGCCGAGTTCTATATCTGATTGATTTTCTTGCAAGATGAAGCGGATTTATCTAGTCTATCTGAAAAATGTACAAATTTTACTGCGCCAGCTATCAGATACATCAGCATAAATTTTTCTGCTTATTCAAGTCTTGATTTCATTCTTGTTGATCCCCGAAAAGATATGTCTGAGCTATCAGAGAAGAAATTGAAATCGTTGAGGGAAAACTGGGAATATCTAAAGAAGCAGAATGTCAATAAGGCAAATTACATCTGTCATGGCAAGAATGAGCTTCCAAGCAAAAAGAAAGAAATCGATCAAGAGCTGATTTTTGAATCACAACTCAAAAAGCATGTAAATAAGGAACAAAGTGAAGTTGCAATTTTGAATGCCTTTCCACTTTTCCTATATGAGTATTTCAGATAGTCTGTAACTCGTCATCCTAAAAATGTGGTCTTAGAGTTCTGGCTTGTTTCTATGTGTAGCAGTAGTAAATCTGGTATAATCCATATCTTTTATTGAAAAGTCTGTTGCTTTTTTGGAATAATGAGAAAAAGTTTGTATCTTTGCACACATCAAATATAAAAAGAAAGGAGTTATCATGGCAAGTCTCATACGTTTTGACTGGGCTATAAAGCGTATTCTTCGCAACAAGGCAGATTACTGTATTGTTGAGGGGTTGCTTACCGTTTTGCTTGGCAAGCAGATTCAC
>CADCIQ010000049.1 GCA_902801425.1 uncultured Bacteroidales bacterium
GGGATTTATGCCAAATCTTGCCATATTTATGCCCAAAAGATGAGGATTTCTGTGGATTTTTAGCCAATATGTATAGTACAACCGATTGGGAAAGTTTTAATCAAATGTACCAATCTGTAATTACAGATAAAGATTTTGATGTGTACAATTATTTTGGATGTTTTTTTCATGAAATGTTTCTATATGTCAAAGATGAGATTTCTAAATTCTTGGTAGTCCGTGAAATAAAGATATATACTAAAGGGGAAATAGTGACATTAGAAAAATGTGAATACTATAGTCCCTTTTGTGGTGTTATTGAATTTTGTGTTGATGGTAAATGGGGACTCATGGATACTAACAATGTCGTAATCTTAGAAAACTTATATGATTCTAGGTTTTCTGACTTATCGCAAATAGATGTCAATAACGAAAAATATGTAATCTTATCAATTGGAAAGCCTTCAAAGAAAGGAGTCTTGTCTTTAAATACTTTTTCCTATATAATTGATGCCGATTATGATGAGATTTTTCCATTGAAACGATATGGACGTTTATATTTCGAGGTTAATATAGGCGGGAAACATGATTTTTCATATTTTGTAGATGAATTTCTAGGCGGATTTTATGGCTTGTTCTTGTCTAATGGACAAGAACTAATTCCATGTGAATATACATCTTTGGAATTTAGGGATGATTATATTGAATGTGACAACAAGCTATTCGACAAAGATGGTAAACTTATTATAGGTGGGTATTCCTCTTTGTCAATTGAGGCTGGCTATCTCAAAATCTATTTTAATCTTTATGATAAAAGATACGAAGACTCTTTTTGCTTAGTAATAGATAGTACATTTTATTCACTTATGCCTCATGATGGGAAAAAAATTAAGTTGCAACCTGGAACTATTTACTGTAGTCTCCAAGAAGTCTTTGATGTTTATCCTAAAGATGTTTTATTACGTTCAGAGGTTGATTTGTCCTACATTGAGAATGGATTTATCATACTAAGAAATCCAAATGTTGAATACCAGATATCAGAGTTGCTTGAATATGATGATATCAAAAAAGAATATTTGACAGATTTAAATGGTTATGGGGTGATTTTTCCCCCTTTCAATTTTGACGTATTTTGCAAATACAGATATGGCTATATACCTAAACATAGTCATGAAAAAGAAGAAAATCAATTTCCAAAATATGTCGATTCTGTATGGAAAGACAATTATATTCATCAAAAAGAAGCGATAATAATAAAAGTTGATCAGAATAATCAAAATGTATGGTCAATTAGAGTTGATGACGTTTATTCTTTCACATCAAATTATATTTTGTATCTTAAAAATGAAAAAATAGGAATAATTGTAAACGATACAATCTATGAGCCTACTTTTTCGGGAGCAGCGTTGAACTCAAACATTGTTGCTATTGCCCAAAAAGGAGATACAAAAAACGGAAAATACTATAAAGAATATGATGAAACTATACAATTCTTTGAAATTAATTATAATGATTCTATATTGATTACAAATTTATCTGTCTCATTTTATCCGTATAAGCTAAATTGGTTCCCTGATGGCTTCCGTGACAAATATGGATTATTTGTTGATGTTGAGGATGATAATGGTTTGGGGTGTTTCTGGAATGAAAGGAACAATTATGTGGCCGATTATATTGACAGTCCTGAAGATGCCGTAATGCGTTCATTGTCTGGACATGGTTGCGATCCTGAAATGTTCGGTTTTTAAATACATGTGATATAATAGAATAATACAAAAAAGATATTTATTTGATTGGGTAAATTATGAAATTTCAAGACGCCCTCATGAAAGTAATTTTATAATCAACTATAAAAGTTATGAAACATTTTAATTTTAAAATTATAGATGTAAAGCATATTAAGGCTGATGACAAGGGGTGTGTCTCAATTTGGTGTCATAGGCTTAATAAGCTGATTACTCTTCCATATCCGGAATTTTGTTCAGATTGCATAGTTCTCTTAAGCAATCCTATAGATATTTATCTATCTTCGGGATATGAATCTATTGGTAAATATTCTATTCAGGAGAATTCCAGAACGATGTGTTTCATCTATCCTTATTCAGAGGATAGTTTTGAGTACTGGAAACGTGTGTGCGAAGATATGGATGACTGGCATCCGTTTTTTCCAGAACAGAAGGAGGTAATTTATAGAGAGAATGATATTTCCATTCATTTTTACAAACATATATCCTTCAATAAGGATTGGAAGCCCGTTTCTTATAAGTTATATATTGAACGTCAGCTTAAGGAAAATCCTGACAATTATTATATGAAAATTGACAGGTATGAAGAAATCGAGAAACAAGATTACGAATACAATTATTATATAGACGAGGATGACGATGGATTTGATTTTAATCTGGTTTTGCAGAGAATAGCGACAGATAGTAATGCGGAAGATTTTAGAATTACATACGAGGGTGAAGAATACAATGACGCGACCTCTGGCTATGATGTCTATGCCATTGAATATTATGGAGATATCGATGAGAATAAATGCCAAGATGAGTGTTGGGCATGTTATAGAATTCTAGAAAAAGAATGCTTATATCTAATCGAGGTTGCTACAAAAAAAGAAGGACATCACTTTTATGATTATTCGAAAGAAGTTTGGGGAGATAGCGTTGATGATGCATTAGATCAGATGTTTTGTTATATTGCTGATACAGAGAAAAGGAAACTTTATCCTTACGATATAATATATTATCGTGTTTATCATAATGACGAGCTAATAAATAATAATGGATCTTTAAAAAGTTTAGTCGGATGTTTGGATAAATACAAGAAATCTTTTTATACAAATGTCTTTAATGATGAAATAATTAACAATATTTGTACTAATGTTTGCTATTTTACTAGGGATGGCTATGAGTGTATAGAAAAACTCAGAGGAAAGTATAATAAGGAGTCTGCAGAGATGATCTATTGCTACATTCTCGGAGAGAATTATGCTGTTGCTAATTCACATGCAATAAAAGCTGTCGATTTTTTTACACGTGAATTTAGTTGGGCATACGATAAAAGAAAGCCGATTTTTGTAAATGCCATGTATCAGTTGGTTGGATTATTTGTAAACGAATCCTATAAATTAGAATGTGGTGATGAATCGTATGGGAATAAAATTAATAGTCTTGGGGTAAAACCTGCTGAAATGGCATCAGTTTTTATTGATGAATATTATTCTCCATATGAGGATAATCGTCAAAAAGAAGCTCGCAAAAAACATTGGATACTCTGTTTCCTTTCGGGAATAAGACATGTTTTTGCCGATAAGTTAGATTCAAAATGTGACGATGATGAGGAGTTATATGCTTTTTGAATTATTTCCAGAAATGATAATAATTCAGCATTTTAATCAGATCTATTTCTGCATCTATTTTGAGTATGAATAACAAGATATTGATGACACCCTAAATTAGGGCGTCATCAAAAAATGTTCTGTTTTCTTGGGATAATAAGAAATATTTTGTAACTTTGCATGCATCTGAAATTATGATGCTTATGAGTGAAAATCAGTTAGACAAGAACTTTCCTCAAATGTCTTTTGAGGAACTTGAGGAGTGTATGCCTTTGGATGTAGCATTTGACAAGCTTCGTGATAAGGCCAGTAAATATTATGGCTGTAGATCATGATGTGGATTATAATCAAGGAGAGGAAATTGATAGGGAATAGTAAATAAATAATAAAGGCTCGCATTATGTGAGCCTTTTTTATTACAGGATATTCTGATTTCTGCTCGTGATTTAAATCTGTACAATCCTTAAATTCGTGGTCAAAAGAAGAAGTTGTGGG
This sequence comes from uncultured Bacteroidales bacterium, assembly GCA_902801425.1. GTDB lineage: Bacteria > Bacteroidota > Bacteroidia > Bacteroidales > Bacteroidaceae > Prevotella. The sequence goes on from CADCIQ010000049.1 coordinate 3,815, forward strand.
GAGAGAGGTAATAATGCAAATTAAAAGATGAGGGAGAGAATTGAATATGTGATTTGGTGTTGTTATTTTCTTAAAAAGTGTTGGAGAAATAAAATATCATCGCTATTTCTTGTTTACTCGAAAAAAAAAGTGTATTTTTGCGAAATATTTCCGGTAAATGTAAGATAAAAACATTGTCGGATATGTGACATATTGATATTTTAGACACTTCAGTCGATAACATACAAAAACATTTCTGATATGTCGATAACTTCTGCCGCATTGGTTAATGGGCAGAAAATCTCCACTTTAGGAGAAAAATTACACGAAAATGTAGCGGAAAATGCTACGATCCTCTACCAAAAGTCTTTTGAAGGGGTGTCCCCCAATTGTATTCATACGTCTGATGTGGGCAATAAGTGGTTCTTGATGCGTGCTGCTTATGGTCAGGAGAAGAAGGCAGAGGAGATTCTGATGCAGACGGAGGGAGTGGAGAGTGCGTATGTACCGCAATGGTATAAGGTACGTGTTTTTGCAGGGAAGAAAAAGAGAATCCTTGTAAGTATTATCCCCAATAATATTTTTGTCAGGAGTAAGGAAAGTGTGCTTGCCAAATTGGTTGGCAGGGAACCGTTGTCTTTCCTTCATTTCAGTTATCAGCCACACAAGGATGAGTTTGGCAGACCTATCGGAACGGGTCGTACTCCCGTGGTGATTCCTGACAGACAGATGGATTCTTTCAGGAAATGGGTGGATGCTGATGCCGAGGATAAGATTTTCAGGCAGACATCATTCATCTTCAAGGAAAATGATTTAGTAAGAGTTACGGAAGGCGTGTTTGAAGGACTTGTCGGGCATATTGTCCGTCTCAAGGGACAGACGCGTGTAGGTGTGAATATTGACGGTATAGGTTTTATCTCTACAGCCTATATTCCGAAGAATTGTATAGAGAAGATCGATTAAAGAGCGGCCCCTAACGGCCCCTCACCCGTCCTACGGACACCCTCTCCCCAAGGGGCGAGGGAAAAGTTAGTAAAAATTCCACATAAGCGAATAAATGTAACATTTTCCTCGCCCCTTGGGGAGAGGATGCCCATAGGGCAGGTGAGGGGCTGCTAGGTGAGAGACCGTATTTTGAAATTTATGAAATATGCACTTGTAACAGGAGGATCAAGAGGTTTAGGTAGGGCTGTATGTCTTGCTGTGGCTGAAATGGGAATTCATGTAATAATAAACTATCAGAATAACAAAGAGGCGGCTGAGGCTGTAAAGGCTGAGGTAGAAAAGGCTGGTGGTAAGGCAGAGCTTATGCAGTTTGATGTGGCTGACAAGTCTCAGGTGGATGCAGCTATAGATAACTGGGAGTCTGTTCATCCAGACGATTATATCGCCTATCTCGTGAACAATGCAGGTATCAGAAAAGACAATCTCATGTTTATGATGCCAGAGGCTGATTGGCATGCTGTCCTGAATGTTACTCTTAACGGTTTCTATAATGTGACGAGCCATATTCTTCCAAAGATGATGATGCGAAAGCATGGAGGAAAAATCGTCAATATGGCATCTCTCTCAGGATTGAAGGGAATGCCAGGTCAGGTGAACTATAGTGCAGCAAAGGCTGCTTTGATAGGTGCAACAAAGGCTCTTGCACAGGAGACAGCCGCAAGAAACGTGACTGTTAATGCCGTTGCTCCCGGTTTCATCGAGACTGATATGACAAAGGATCTTCCACAGGATGAGTTGAAAAAGCTCGTACCTATGAACAGGTTTGGCAAACCAGAGGAGGTTGCCGCCCTTGTGAAGTTCCTGCTCTCTGATGCGTCTTCGTATATCACGGGTGAGTGTATTTCGATAAATGGAGGACTTCTTTAAATGAAAAATGAAAAGTGAAAAATTATAAAATACAAGTTGGTATTTGAGTGAATAGTGAATAACGAATAGATAATAATACTAAATACTGGCGGACGCCCTTGTGCAAGCATTATTCTGGTGGCTACAAGTATTTTTCACTATTCACTTACAATTGTAATCTGTATTTTTCATTGTTCATTTTTAATTTTATAATTTAAATTATGTCAAAACGAGTCGTAATAACAGGTATGGGCATTTGGTCGTGCCTGGGAACTACAATAGAAGATGTGAAGAACTCTCTTTATGAGGGTAAGTCTGGTATCGGACTTGAGAAGGAACGTCTGGAATATGGCTATCAGTCATGTCTGACAGGTATTGTTGAGCAGCCAAAGCTCAAGGGACTCATCGACCGCCACATGCGTAGAGGCTTTTCTGAGGAGGCAGAATATGCATATATGGCTTCCCGTCAGGCTTTCGAGATGGCAGAGATAAGCGATGAGTATCTGTTGCAGAATGAGGTTGGCTGTATCTTCGGTAATGACTCGTCGGCAAAGCCTGTTATTGAGTCGGCAAAGATAATGGAAGAGAAACGCGATACAGAGCTTCTCGGTCAGAATTTCATCTTCCAGGCAATGAACTCAACCGTAAATATGAATATGAGTACGGTGTTCCATTTGAGAGGCGTGAACTTCAGCGTGAGTGCGGCTTGTGCAAGTGGTAGTCACTCTATAGGTCTTGCATATATGCTCATAAAGCAAGGACTTCAGAATATGGTTCTCTGTGGTGGCGCTCAGGAGGTTAACTACTATTCTATGGCTTCTTTTGATGCTCTCGGTGCTTTCTCAAAGCGTATGGATGAGCCTACAAAGGCTTCACGACCTTTTGAGCGTGATCGTGACGGCTTGATTCCAAGTGGTGGTGCGGCGGCTCTTGTTCTTGAGGACTATGATCATGCTGTGGCTCGTGGTGCTAAGATTATCGCAGAGGTTGTGGGATATGGCTTCTCTTCAAATGGTACTGCGGTTATCAGTCAGCCAAGCGATGAGGGAAGTGTTATTGCTATGTCACGCGCCTTGAAGGATGCAGGTGTGGATGTAAAGGATGTGGATTACATCAATGCCCATGCCACAAGTACCCGTCAGGGAGATATGTATGAGGCTATTGCATTGGATCGTATGTTCCACGGGCAGCACGCTCTTATCAGTTCTACGAAGGGAATGACGGGACATGAGTGCTGGATGGCAGGTGCTTCAGAGATTGTCTATTCTGCTATTATGATGCAGCATAACTTTGTCGCACCTAATATCAATTTCGAGAATCCTGACGAACATTCTGAAAAACTGAATATCGCAACAAAGACCATTGATACCGAGGTTAATGTTGTTCTTAGCAACTCTTTCGGTTTTGGAGGTACTAATAGTGCGCTCGTGATTAAGAAAATATAAGAAATATCAAATTATGAAAAGACTATTGTTTGTCATTTTGGCATGTATGTCTCTTTGTTGCTATGCGCAAGTGCCATTCAATAATGAGGTGGTGACAGGTTCTTTTTCCGCTTTGAATGGAAAGGTAGCTAATCTGGATATTGTATATGAAACGGTTCATAACATGTCTGTGGCAGATTTTGCCGAATATGAACAGGACTGGAATGTAGATAAACCAGAAATTGAAGGGTACATCCTCAATAAGGCAAACATTGCTCTGAACGGAAGCTGTTACTTGAAAATGGGTAAGGGAGAAGACCTGACTGTCAGAATCGTGGTAAATACTGTCAGCGTAAAGGGTGACCATTCTTTTGAAGTGTTGCTTGTTGACAAAAGTGAGAAAGTCCTCGGTAAGATATCAGGATTGTTTGGTAAAGGTGGATTGTTCGGTACAAAACTGAAGCTCATCAAGGATGGTGCCAAGAGTACTGGTAAGAGGGTTGGTGCTCTGCTCAAGAAGTATATAAAATAAAAAGTACACTCCCCCTCCTTCTCCCCATAAGGGGGAGGGACGGGTGGGTTTCAAAACATCCTTCCCTTTGGGATGGCTTGCTTAGGCTTCATAATATGAATTTATTTCCCGACTTAAAGAAAAGGTACACCAAAGACAATATGTCTGCACGGGAGGCTCAGCGATTGGCGGAGTTCATTGCGTGGGGACCAATGGTGTTTCAGGCATCGCGTCTGGTGGTAAAGTTTGGCATTCTTGATGCGCTTTGCGATAGTGAGAGTGGTCTTACGGAAGACGAGGTCGTAGAAAAGACAGGGTTGTCGAAATATGCTGTTAAATGCCTTCTTGAGGCATCTCTAAGCATAGGTACCGTGATTATAGATGATGTAACGGATAGGTATTCAATTACCAAGACTGGATTGTTCTTGCTTAATGATCAGGCAACAATGGTGAATATCGACTTCAATCATGATGTCAATTATCAGGGATTATTCAATCTGGAGGAGGCTATGAAAGAAGGTAGGCCTGCCGGTTTGAAGTATTTGGGAGATTGGCCGACGATTTATGAAGGACTTTCATCTTTACCTAAGCAAGTGCAGGACAGCTGGTTTGGTTTTGACCATTTCTATAGTGACTCTTCATTCCCTGAAGCATTGGAGATCGTGTTTAAGAAGCACAAGGTACGCTCTCTGTATGATGTAGGTGGTAATACTGGCAAGTGGGCGTTGCAATGCGTTGGCTATGACAAGGATGTAGAGGTTACGATTCTCGATCTTCCTCAGCAGATTGGCATGATGAAGGAGAATACGAAGGGTAAGGAAGGTGCAGAGCGTATCAAGGGCTATGGCATTAATCTGCTTGATAGGGATGCCCGTTTCCCTGAGAGGGCTGGTGGTCTTGATGCTATCTGGATGAGCCAGTTCCTTGATTGTTTCTCAGAAGAGGAGATTGTCAGCATTCTTGATCGAGCAAAGGCTGTAATGGATGCTGACACACGTATCTTCATTATGGAGACATTGTGGGATAGGCAGAGATTTGAGACCGCAGCCTTCTGTCTGACGATGACAAGTCTGTATTTTACAGCTATGGCTAATGGTAATAGTAAGATGTATCATTCTGAGGATATGACCCGACTGGTGAATGAGGCAGGTCTTGAAGTTGAGCACATATACGATGGTCTTGGACAATGCCATAGTATTATGGTTTGTAAGTTGAGGAAAGAGTAAAGGGTAAAGAGTAAAGTAGAAAGTGTAAATAGTTAAATAGTAAATAAAAATGACACGTCAAGAAGTAGAAGAGAAAGTAAATAACTTCCTTGTGGAAGATTTGGAAATCGATGAAGAAAAGATTGTCCCAGAGGCTGAGTTGAAGGCTGGTCTCGGCATTGACAGTCTTGATTTCGTTGATATCGTTGTAATCGTAGAAAAGAATTTCGGCTTCAAGATAAAGCCTGAGGAAATGGCTGATGTTCAGACTCTTTCTCAGTTCTATGATTATATTGAGAGTAAGGTGAATGGTTAGTTCATAGTTCATAGTGCATAGTTAATAGTTGGTTGGTGCACGCTACTTAACTATGAATTATGAACTATGCACTATGAACTGATTTCTCATGCAACAATGGTCTGGAACAACCTTCGGTAGTGGAGGTATGCATAGCGCACTTATAGCTGTGATGAAGGTCATGGATGTGAGGCTGATTTATGCTTTCGTGTGCGTTTTCGTTGTTCCTGTATGTCTGCTTCTCAATACTAATGGCAGTCGTAGCGTGGCATATCGCTTTTACAGAAAGCGTTTTGGCTATGGCAGACTGAAGGCTGCATGGAATACCTATGTAAACCATTGTTTGTTTGGTCAGGTGGTTGTGGATAGGTTTGCCATGTATGCCGGCAAGAAGTTCGAGATCAAGATTGACGGTTATGACAAATTCCTTGAGTTGGCCTCTAAGCCTGAAGGGTTCATACAGATGAGTGCCCATATAGGTAACTATGAGATTGCTGGCTATACCCTTACCGCAGATTCGAAAGTGTTTTATGCCCTTGTATATGACGGAGAGAAGGAATCGGTGATGAAGAACAGGAACAAGATGTTCTCGTCAACAAATATCAGGATGATATCGCTAAAGCCTGATATGAGCCATCTCTTCGAGATAAACGGAGCTCTTCAGAGAGGTGAGACCGTTAGTTTGCCGGCTGACAGATTCAATGGTTCTTCACGCTATGTGGAACAGGTTTTTCTTGGGGCAAAGGCACGTTTCCCACAGGGACCTTTAAGCGTTGCCGCTATGAGGGAACTTGATGTACTGGCAGTCAATGTCATGAAGGAGTCGTTGAAGAAATATCACATCTATGTCACTCCACTCAGATATGACAAGACCGTTTCGCGTAAGGAACAGATAGACCAGTTGTCGAAGGCGTATGTATCTGAACTTGAGAGAATGGTGAGGAAATATCCGCATCAGTGGTATAATTTCTTTGAGTTCTGGCAATAAAAGGCAAAGGGCAAAAGGCAAAAGTCTTAGATAATTGTAAAAGATGGTAACAGAGGAATCCCTCAGAAATATAGACATACACGAACTATTGCCCCAGCAGGAGCCGTTTGTGATGATTGGAAAACTCACGGCTTTTGATGAGAAGCGTACTGTGACCGAGACTGTTATCAAGGAAGATAACATTTTTGTTTGCGATGGCGTATTTCCTGCTTCTGGATTGATAGAGAATATCGCCCAGACATGTGCAGCGAGGATAGGATATGTGAACAAGTATCTCTTGAAAAAAGGTATTCAGCTTGGTTTTATCGGTGCTATCAGAAACTTTGAGATTGCAGGATGTCCTAAGGTGGGAGATGTTATTACTACCTGTGTCACGGTGATTGACGATGTGCTTGGCATGACATTGGCTAATGCCGTGGTTACTTGTAACGGCGAGACATTGGCTACTACGGAAATAAAAATTGCGGTCAAAGGTAATTCGTAATTTGTAATTCGTAATTAATTAGGATTGATGGAGCTTGTAACGGAAAAGGAACTTGAGATAAGATTCAGCGAGGTGGATATCATGAAAGTGGTATGGCACGGATCATATCCTTTATATCTCGAAGATGCTCGTGAGGCTTTTGGCGCGCAGTATGGGCTGAGCTATCAGAACTACATTGATAACAATGTGTTTGCGCCTATTGTGGAGATGGATATAAAATACAAGCGTCCTGTATTCTATGGAATGAAGCCACATATCAGAATCACTTATCGTCCTAAGCCTTCAGCAAAGATAGTGTTTGATTACGAGATCTTTGACCCGACAGACGGTACGGTGTTCCTTACTGCCCGAACTGTGCAGGTATTCATGGATATGAACTATCAGCTAATGTGGGATAATCCTCCTTTCTTTGTTGAGTGGAAGAATAAATGGCAACAGTAATATCAGATAATATAACATCCCCTCTTGGACTTACCACCGAACAGACCTATAAGGCTGTGCGTCAAGGCAAGTCTGGTTTGGCGCACTATCCCTGTGAGGATGGGAAAGGGGGATGGAATGACCTGCCATTTCCAATAGAGGCGTCACTTTTCAATAAAGAGCAATGGGATAAGATTATGGTTGACGGATTCTCAAAGTTCGAGAGTCTGGTGCTACATTCCGTGAAAGCAGCCATATCAACTATGGTTTTCAATAAGGAACGTGCTATTCTTATCCTGAGTTCAACGAAAGGAGACATAGATGAATTACAAATTACGAATTACGAATTACCTTCTCCAACACCTAACACACAACACCCATCATCCAATACTCTTGCCGATGCTGCAAAGAAAGTGAGTATGGCAATAGGCATAGAGAATGATCCTATCGTGGTGTGCAATGCCTGTATCTCAGGTGTCTCGGCAATCATACTTGGTCAGCGTCTTGTGGATTGTGGAAACTATACCCATGTCATTGTGTGTGGTGCCGATGTTCAGAGTCGATTCATCGTTTCTGGTTTTCAATCGTTGAAGGCATTATCTGATGAGCCTTGTAGACCTTTCGATATAGAAAGACTTGGTTTGAATCTCGGAGAGGCTGCTGCGACTATTGTCCTGTCAAGGGAATTTGATTTTCCAAATGGATGGAAGGTGGATAAGGGAGCGGTATGTAATGATGCATATCATATAAGTGCGCCACATCCTAAGGGACTTGGTGCAGGATTGGCTCTTCGTAAAATGAAGGATGCTGATAATCCGATTTCCGTGATAGGAGTTCATGGTACTGCCACGATGTATAATGACCAGATGGAATCTAAGGCAATAGAGGAGGCGGAGTTGCAGGATGTTCCACTCTCAGCATTGAAAGGATATTTCGGTCATACTATGGGGGCTGCCGGAGTGCTTGAGACCATCATTATGATGCGAGCACTCGAAGATGGCGTGATATTGCCTTCAAAGGGTTATGATACTTGTGGCGTAAGTGGCAAGGTGAAGATGTCAGGTAAGTTGATGACCGCTGAGGGAAACACCTTTGTCAAGATGTTGTCAGGCTTTGGAGGGTGTAACGGAGCAGTCCGAGTTTCTGATAGATCCCTTCCTATGACGATAGTCAATGATATTCTTGTCAGTCAGACGCATTCGGTAAGCATCACTCAGGATGAGATTATTGTCGATGGTAACAGACTTGATGCAAAGTCTCATGGCAAGGAAATGCTGACAGAGGTATATAAGACGAAGATAGGCGACTATCCAAAATTCTATAAGATGGATATGCTCAGTCGTCTTGCCTTTGTCGCTTCCGAATTGCTTATAGAATCTGAAGGACAAAGGGCAAAAGGCAAAAGTCAAAGGGCTGTTGTCCTTTTCAATCATTCTTCATCCATAATAGCGGATCGTCAGTATATGAAATCCATAGAAAAAGATGATTTCTTTCCTTCGCCGGCAGCGTTTGTCTATACTCTGCCTAATATCACTACGGGTGAGATTGCGCTAAGGAATGGTTATCATGGTGAGACATCGTTCTATCTTCTTGCAGAAAGAAATGAAGAGTTGATGCAGAGGGTGATAAAATCCACTTTCATTGATCGTGAAATAAAAAGTATCATTGGTGGCTGGATAGACTGTCCTTCTGAGGACAAGTTTGAATGTGAAATCAAGATATTTAGTGTAAAAGAGTAAAGTGTAAAGTAACGTGAATTTGACGAATTTGAACGATTCTATTACGATTTGACAGCAAGCTGCTTTTTACTGACAATAATTACCAATCTGCACAATCTTTTCAATCTTTTATTTTCAAAATTTATTGGAAGAAGATAGGTAAGATTGGTAATTATTGTCAGTTCAGCATCGGAGATTCGTTTATTTTGAATTCATCGAATTGATGTTAAAAAATAAAGAATAAATATGGAAAACCTAATTAACGAACTCAAGATTCAGATTAAGGAAGCACTTAATCTTGAAGACCTCTCAGTTGAAGAATTTGACGAAAATGCCCCTCTTTTTGGAGATGATGGCATAGGACTTGATTCTATCGACGCTCTGGAGATAATCGTATTGCTTGAGAAAAAGTACGGAATACGTCTGGCTAATGCTGCTGAAGGTAAGACAATCTTCAAGAATGTAGCTACTATTGCTGAATACGTAGAGAAGAACCGTAAGAAGTAATTATGAATATCGCAATAACCGGACTGGGAATTATCTGTGCTATAGGTAATGATTGCCAGCAGGTTCATGACTCTCTTGTGAACAGGAAAACGGGTGTTGGTATGATGAAATATCTTCAGTCATGCCATACGGAATTACCTGTTGGCGAGGTTAAGCTGTCGGATGATGAACTGAAGACATTGCTTGGCTTGCCAGTTGGGAGCCTGTATAGCAGAACAACCTTGCTCGGTGCTGTTGCGGTAAAGCAGGCAATGGCTGATGCAGGATTATCAGCCGATATGCTTGTAGGAAAGAAAGTCGTACTTATTTCCGGTACTACGGTTGGTGGTATGGATGTAACGGAGAGGATTCTTGTTGAAATGCGGGATACCCTTCAAACACCTAACACTCAACAGCAATCACCTGTTGACTATGTCAAGCGTCATGATTGTGGAAGTACCACGAATGAGATAGCTCAGATTTGCGGACTTGACTGTGAAGTATGCACTATATCAACGGCTTGTTCATCTGCTATTAACTCGATAATAGTTGGATGTGAAATGCTTCGTAGTGGTGAAGCTGATATTGTCATAGCTGGAGGCTCAGAGGCTTTGAGTAAGTTCCATCTCAATGGATTTAATACGCTTCATATCCTTGATACGGAGGTGTGTCGTCCATTTGATGCTACTCGTGTTGGCCTTAATCTTGGTGAAGGAGCAGGTTTTGTCGTACTTCAGAAGGAAAATGTCAATGCCAAGGCGTATATTGGAGGATATGGAAACAAGTGTGATGCTTTTCATCAAACGGCCTCTTCCGATGATGGTGAAGGTGCTTATCTTGCAATGCGTGAGGCCTTGGAGTCTTCGGGCATAGATAAGTCGCAGATAGACTATATTAATGCACATGGAACAGGAACACCGAACAATGATGCAAGTGAGAGCGTTGCATTGAAGCGTATCTTCGGCGATGACATGCCTTGGGTTTCAAGTACGAAAGGATTTACAGGTCATACAACATCAGCTTCTGGTATTATTGAGACCGTGATATGTGTTCTTGCGATGCAGAATAAATTTGTGCCTGTCTGCTACGGATTCAGTCATATAGATGAGGCTTGTATTCATCCATTTGAAGGTGATGATAAACTGCATAGAATGGATTATGTAATCTGTAATTCATTTGGTTTTGGGGGCAATGACAGTTCGCTGTTGCTTATGAAACATGACAGATCTCTCCCCCCGCCCTCTCCCGTAGAGAGGGAGCTGGAGTGCGACAATAAGTCTCCCTTTAAGGGAGATTTAGAGGGTCTTGGCGAATTTATTGTTGCAGATATAACCATTGATTCCATGGAACAGCTTGCAGACTATAAGGAATACATATCCCCGAAAGAAGGTCGTAGGATGGGTAAGCTTATGAAGACTGCTACGTTGACGTCTCTTATGGCTCTTCGTGAGGCAGGAATAGAATGCCCTGATGCGATAATCACGGCTACTGCAAATGGAATGCTTGAGACAAGTGAGAAATTTCTTGTTGATATGGTGGATAATGGTGAAGAGACTTTGAGTCCAACTCTTTTCATGCAGAGTACGCATAACACTATAGGAAGTGCGATTGCAATACGTACTAAGTGCCATGGATATAACATTACATATACTCAGGGTAAGGATTCGATGAAATGGGCACTTCGTGATGCAGAGCGATTGATAAGAATGGGAAAAGCAAAGACCGTACTTGTGGGATGTCATGATGAATCATCACCTTTGTTCCAGAGTTTCTATGATTATCTAAATCTCTCTGTTCCACAGATATATTCACGTAGCGTGGTTCTGAAAGCTAAATAAATATGTGGTTGAAGTTATTGCCATTGGCATTGATACAGAGTGCGTTGCTTGCCATAGGTCAGGTATTTTTGAAGTATGGATTACAACGTATGGTCCGTTTCGCATGGAACTGGACTTTTTTCAAATCAGCCTTGCTTAACTGGCAATTTGCCATGAGTGGCATAACAATAGGAGCTGCCAGTCTGTTATGGATGTATATTATCAGACAGTTTCCGTTAAGTCTTGCCTATCCAATGGGTTCTTTGAGCTACGTATTTACAATGCTCTGTGCCATAATCTTCTTTCATGAGAGTGTGGATTGGGTAAAGTGGGTAGGACTTTTTTTCATAATAACAGGTTGTATTTTACTGACAAAATGAAGAGATATTTCATTGTATTATTGATGAGCCTAGTGTCATTTGCTGTACCTGCTCAGAATAACCAGAAGATTATAGACCATATTAATCAGGTTGCACATTCATTAAAGAGTATGCAGGCAGACTTCATTCAGACAAAGACGATGAAGATGTTGGGTGATAAGATGGTATCAAACGGTAAGATGTACTATCAACAGAGTGATAAACTGCATTGGGAATATACAACACCATATACTTACACCTTCATCCTCAATGGTGACAAGGTTCTTCTTAAGAAAGGAACACGTAAGGATGTCATTGATGTAAACAAGAATAAGGTATTCAAGGAAATAGCTCGCATAATGATGAGCAGTATGGTTGGCACCTGCCTGACAGAAAAGAAGGACTTTAGTGTTTCCGTTGCAGAGTCAGATCAGTCATATACAGCTACACTCATTCCTCAGAAAAAGGAGATGAAACAGATGTACACAAAAATCGTACTTACTTTCACGAAAAAGACATCTATGATATCTCGTGTAGTGATGTATGAGAAGAATGGGGACAATACAGAGATTGTATTGAAGAACGTCGTGACAAACAAGACAATAAATCCATCATATTTTGCTATCTAAGAGATTAATTTGTCTTTTGTTTTTTACCTTCTGCCTTTTACTTGCAGAAGCTCAGACATTACCTTCAAATGAAGGGGAGAGGGCACGTTATAGTGTGCAGATAGAAGTAAAGAAGGCATATATAAGTGGAATATGCGGAATGCTGTTTGAGGATGGCAAGCTCAAAGCTTGTGTGGTCAATGAATTTGGATTATCCGCTATGGATTTTGAATATGACCCTCAGAAAGACAAGGTGAAAATTATCAATGTCATAAAGAAACTTGACCACTGGTACATCAAGCGTTTTCTGAAACGTGACCTTCGTATTCTGATTCACAACCTAAGGCAAGGTATCTACAGGCATGAGAATACGAAATACGAAATAACATATACTTTTCAGCCTTTACAACCAATAACAGAAGAGGCAACTAATAATGGAAATTCAATCTAAAATACTTCCCCTCGGGGGTATAAGGGGCTTATATAGTATAACTTCTAAAGAAGTCAATGATTATGGTGGAGTATTCCACATTCGACTGAATCCCGAATGTATAATATATAAGGCTCATTTTCCCAACCAACCTATTACTCCTGGTGTCTGCATTACACAGATAGCGGTTGAACTGGCTGAGATTGTTGCGGAGCATAGCCTCCAGATGATTGGAATCAAGAACGTGAAGTTCTTGTCAATAATGACTCCTGATTCTCAGACGGAGGTAACATATAACATTACGATTAAAAGTGCTGACGATAAGGAAATGCGTATTCAGGCTGTGGCACAGACGGATGATGTGGTCTATGCGAAAATGTCGCTTATATGCAAGAGACGATAGGTACATTGACTTCGCGTGAGCGTCTTCATCGTCGGGGTATCTGTGTGATTGTTCCCACTTTCAACAACGAGACAACGATTCGTGATGTTGTTGAAAGATGTAAGGAACAATCGGATGATGTTATAGTAGTAAATGATGGTTGTACGGATTCTACCGCCTCAATACTTGCTGCTATAGAAGGTATAACTATTGTTACGTTAAGTCATAATAGTGGAAAAGGAACAGCCTTGAAGATGGGCTTCCGTAAGGCTTTGGAAATGGGCTTTTCTTACGCAATAACGCTTGATGCGGATGGACAGCATTTCCCAGAGGATATACCTTTGATGTTGAAGGCTAACATTGAGAATCCTGGTGCGCTTATTGTTGGTGAGCGTAAGGAACTTGCAAGTAAGGAGCGTTCTGGTGGTAGTAAGTTTGCCAATGCCTTCAGTAACTTCTGGTTCTTTGTTCAGACTTGGAAACATCTTAAAGATACTCAGACTGGTTTCCGTCTATATCCTCTTCGTAAGCTTCACGGTCTTTCGCTTCTTACATCCCGATATGAGGCGGAACTGGAATTGCTTGTATTTGCTGCGTGGCATGGGGTAAGACTGGTGTCACAGCCAGTAAATGTGTATTATCCACCACGAGAGCAGCGTGTGTCGCATTTCAGACCAGGGCTTGATTTTACACGAATATTCATACTCAACACCATACTCTGCTTCCTTGCCTGCGTTTATGGACTTCCGCTTTATGTATGGCGAGCATTTATGGTTTTCTTCCGTACTGCATACTCATTGCTTTTCTTTGTTGTATGCTCAATAGGGTTGATGACTCCATTGGTTACGCTATATATCAAGATTGGCAAGATGACATTGGAAAAACGTGACAATCTGCATGGCATACTACAATGGATATCTAAGTTTATAATGATATGGCATGGAATACCGGGTGTGAAGTATAAGCATAGGTGTAATACTGATGAATCTTTGGACGGACCTTCGGTATTAATCTGCAATCATCAGTCACACCTTGACTTGATGGCACTTCTGCCCTTGAAGAAGAAGATAGTTGTGCTGACAAACGATTGGGTGTGGCGAAATCCATTCTATGGTTATGTAATAAGACAGGCTGAGTTCTATCCTGTATCGACAGGTGTCGAGGCTCTGATTCCGAAACTGAGGAATCTTGTTGACAGAGGGTATAGCATAGCGGTGTATCCAGAGGGAACGCGTTCAGAAGACTGCCGTATAGGTCGTTTTCATCAGGGGGCGTTCTATATTGCGGAACAACTGAATCTTGACATTGTACCACTTATTCTTTATGGGGCAGGGAAGGTTCTTCCAAAGAAAGACAAGCATTTGCATAGGGGCATTATAAGTCTGAATGTGGATAGACATTTCTCACCAAAAGAGGTTATCTCGCTCGGAACTCTGAAACAACGTGCTTCATGGTTCAGAAAATACTATAAGTTGCGATACGATGAGGTGAGTGATGAATACGAAAGGTATGCGTAGGAAGGTTGCAATTATAGGCAGTGGACTTGGTGGTTTGTCGTGCGGATATATTCTGCAACGCAATGGCTTTGATGTCACCATTTATGAGAAGAATCCTGTCTTGGGCGGTTGTCTGCAATGCTTTCGTCGTAAAGGGGCTGTGTTTGAGACTGGTATGCACTTTATAGGTAGTGCTGCTCCTGGGCAGGCAATGGATAAGATGATGCGGTATCTGGGGCTAGCATCGGATGTACGCCTCAGTCAGTTGAATCCTTCGGCATACGATACTGTTTCTTTGGGAGGTCAGAGATTTGAGTTCCCTAACGGAAAGGAGCAATTCATAGAGAAAATGTCATCGTATTTTCCTCACGAGAAGGATGCAATAGCGCGTTACTATGACATCGTGAACAAAATAGCCTCTGCTTCCACTCTCCATTCTCTTACCAGCGAAAGCCGTGATGTTGCTATTGATACAGAATATCAGCAGCGTAGCATGAATGATGTCATGGACGAACTGTTCAATGACACTTTGCTAAAGAATGTCCTTGTTGGTAATCTGCCTCTCTATTCGGCAGAGTTGAACAAGACTCCATTCTCGCAACATGCGTTCATCATGGATTTCTACAACCAAAGTGCTTTTCGTGTTGAAGGAGGGAGTGATGCAATTGCAAAGTCACTTGTGAAGTCAATAGAGCGTCTTGGAGGACAGGTAATTACTTCTGCAAAGGTTCTGAGAATAGTATGCGATGCCACCCATGCCATTGGTGTAGAGACTATTGATGAGCAACTGCATACTGCGGATTATGTTATCAGTACCGTTCACCCTGCTCGTACTGTTGAGATGCTTGAAGATACCAATCTTATTCGTCCTGCCTTTCGTTCACGTATTAAGTCTTTACCTCAGACTTCTGGCTGTTTCGCCGTATATGTTAAGTTCAAGGATGGTTTTATGCCTTATATGAACACTAACTATTATGGCTATCGTGGTGACACTCCTTGGAATTGTGAACACTATACGGTCTCTGATTGGCCAAAAGGTTTCCTGTATATGCACATGTGCCATGAGGATAAGGCAAAGTGGGCGAAGAGTGGTGTAATCCTTTCATATATGAATATGGAAGATGTGACACCATGGGTAGGTACTCATGTGGGTAAGCGTGGCGATGACTATGAGGCTTTCAAAACACAGCATGCAGAACGTATTCTTGATGAGGTTGAGACACATTTTCCTGGGCTAAGGGCTGCGATAGATAGCTATTACACATCCACTCCCCTTACATATATTGACTATACGGGTACAGAGGGAGGCTCTATGTATGGTGTGGCAAAGGATATTACTATGGGGGCAGCCGGTAGGGTTCCTTACAGGACAAAGATTCCGAATGTATTGCTTGCAGGTCAGAATGTCAACTCACATGGAATGTTAGGGGTATTAGTCGGCACTATTGTGACTTGTTCTGAATTGGTTCCTTCCGACATTATTTATAGGCAGATTAGTAATCAATTTATTAATGAATAAAACAGCGGTAATTGTTGGCGGTGGCCTTGGCGGTTTGTTTACAGCTGCCTGCCATCCTTTCTAAGGAAGGGGTAAAGGTGACTGTACTTGAGAAGAATCTCAATCTCGGCGGAGGATTGCAGAGCTTCAAGAGGTTTGGCGAGGTTTATGATGCTGGTATGCATATCCTTAGTGGAATGCATGAGGGGGGAAGTATCCGAAAGATATGTAATTATCTCGGTCTTACGGATAAGATGCATATACGTCCTGTGGATGATGACTGTATTGATGAACTTCATTTTGTAGAAGATGGATCTACATATCGCATAGGGAAGGGGAGACAAGGTTTTATTGATTCTCTGGTTAAGCATTTCCCAGATCAGCGTGAGGCTTTGACGAAATATGTTGATGCAATGTATGCTCTGCTCGATGAAATGGATATGTTTCATCTTCGTCCGTTGAAAACGACCATCTTCATGCACTCAGAGGATTTCCTCATCTCTGTTGGTGATTTCATAGCAAAGTATATCAAGGATGCGAAACTTCAGGCGGTACTTGCATATATGAACCCTCTCTATGGTGGTGAGAGGGACAAGACGCCGGCTTATGTACATTCTATTATTAATGTGCTGTATATCAATGGGGGTAACAGATTTGAAGGAGGCTGTAATCTCTTTGTAAATGAACTTCGTAAGTTGATTGAAGATAACGGAGGTACTGTTATCGTTAATGATGGAGTGGTTAGTGTTTCTTCTGAGAACAAATTGATTACCCATGTAACGACAGAAAGTGGCAAAAGCTATTCTGCCGACTATTATATCTCAGCCGTCCACCCTTGCACATTCATTAAATTGCTTGAGGATAAGTCAATCCTGTCAAAACCATATCGCGAAAGACTTGAAGCTATCCCTAATTCTTACTCGGCATTTACATTGTTCGTAAAGCTCAAGCCTGACACGGTGAAATACTTCAACTATACGCGCTATTGTATGACGCGCTATGATGAAATATGGAATATCGGTGTTACAGACGAGCAATGGCCAAGAGGGGTGATGTATATGACTACTCCAGAGATCAATCAAGGAGAGTATAGCACGAAAATGATAATAACCACCCCTATGTCGTGGGATGTTGTAAGGAAATGGGAGAATACCACGGTGGGGCATCGTGGTGAGGATTACAAGGTATGGAAACAGAAGTGTGCCAAGAAGTTACTTGATAGAATTGAGGAAATCCATCCCGGTTTTATCGATAGTATTGAGGCTATAAATACTGCGTCACCTCTTACCATACGTGATTATTTCGGAATAAAGGAGGGGTCGATGTATGGATTTATGAGTGACTGTAATAATATAGTCTTTTCACAGGTTCCTGTTGTTACTAAGGTAAGGAACTTGTATCTTACAGGTCAGAACAATAACCTTCATGGTTTTTGTGGAGTGCCGCTTACGGCTATCAATACGTGTGAAGCTATATTTGGCATGAATTACATCATTAATAAGATTAATAAGCCCCACCCCGTCCCTCCCCAAGGGAGGGAGCTTTAGATAGTATGATTGTATCTGAAATCACTCCCTCCCTCGGGAGGGTTGGGGAGGGCACCTTGTTTGAGGATATACGTCCCTATACGGATGAGGAGATACCAGCAGCAATGAACAGGATTGCTGGTAGCACATCGTTTCCTCTGCTGGCATCGTATGTGTTCCCTGATAGGAATATAGACGATGTCCGTAGGGAGGTGCGTTCATATAAGACTATTCATGATTTCCAAATGGGGATGATGTATTGGGCTAACCGCAAGATTATTAAGGATAGTACCGCCTCGTTTGCTTGTGGGGGAATGGAGAATATAGGTGCATTAACTCAAAATGCCCACCTCTATGTCTCCAATCATCGTGATATAATGCTGGATGCCGCCCTGTTTCAAAATGTTCTTGTTGATAATGGGCATGACACCACGGAGATTACTTTTGGTGCAAATCTGATGCAGGGACAGATTGTTATCGACATAGGCAAATCGAACAAAATGTTTAAGGTGGCTCGTCCTGGTGGTAGTGTCAGGGAGTTCTATAGGTCTTCTCTTCTCCTTTCAGAATATATGCGTCATGTCATAACGGAGAAGCAGCACTCTGTATGGATTGCACAGCGTAATGGACGGACAAAGGATGGAAAGGACCGCACGGATCAGGGCATTATAAAGATGCTGTGTATGAGTCATTCTGACGATAAGGTGATGGCTATTGCAGATTTGAATATAGTCCCTGTGTCTGTGTCATACGAATGGGAGCCGTGTGATATTCTCAAGACCGTTGAGCTATATGAGCGTCAGTTCGGACCTTATATCAAGAAACCGGGTGAGGACTTGAATAGTATTCTGACTGGCATTACCCAATATAAGGGTAATGTGCATTTTGAGGTTTGCAAGCCTCTTAGTCTTGATGAGCTCAATGAGTTCTCTGACCTTACTTCCGTTGAATTTCATAAGGCTGTAGCCAATCTGCTTGATCAGCGTATTTGCTCTTCATATCATCTGTATCCTAACAATTACATAGCCCATGATATTCTCTATGGTAACAGGAAATATTCGGCAATGTATTCCTCAGAAGAAAGGGATGCTTTCGTGCATAGAATGAACAAACTACAGAAATATGAGGATGAGTGTGATATGGATAAACTGTATGAGATATTCCTTGGAATATATGCCAATCCTGTGACCCTCCCCATCCCTTCCCAAGGGAGGGAGCTTTAGATAGTATGACAGTATTTAAGACACCCTCTGACCACCTCCTTCTCCCCCCAAAGGGGAGTGTTTTATATAGTATAATTGTATCTAAAATTTCCTCCCTTGGGGAGGGACAGGGAGGGGCGTGGGTCCTTTTTTGCCTTTTGTCTTTTGTCTTTTGCCTTTTGCCTTTAGCAGCTGAGCCTCGCAATGTCATACATCTCTGGGAAGGGACGTCGGTTAAAAACAAAAGCGTTACGCTTGAGGTGTTTCTGCCAGAGAATGCCGATGCAGGAAAGACTGCAGCAATGATAGTCTGCCCAGGGGGAAGCTATAGCTGGCATGACCATGAGACGGAGGGAACAGAGGTTGCAAGGTGGCTAAGCAGCAATGGAATTGCGGCATTTGTACTTAACTATAGGGTTCAAGGGGTATTTAATTTCGTTACGCATGCACGATTGATTGTGCCGGGGAATCATCATCCGCACATGTTGCAGGACGGACAGCGTGCTATTCAATATGTCCGTGAACATGCTGATGAATACAATATCGATATAAACAAGGTTGGAGCAATTGGTTTTTCGGCAGGAGGACATCTCGTTATGTCGCTTGCGGAATTTTCATCAACGGACTTCCTTAAACCGTTAGGTATTGTATCAAAGGTATCTCTACGACCAGATTTCACGGCACCAATCTATCCCGTAGTGACTATGAGCGAGAAAGTGTGTCATACACGTTCTCGTCGTGCTCTTTTAGGTGAATATGGTAAGTTCCGTAAGTCTATGCGCGACTCTCTCTCGCTTGAACGCCATGTGCCTTCCGACTGTCCTCCTATCTTCCTCGTTAATTGTAAGGATGACCCGATAGTAAAGTATCAGAACTCGGAATTGCTCGATTCAGCCCTCACAAAGAAAGGTATCAGGCATACATATATACAGTATCAGACTGGAGGTCACGGCTTTGGGGCTTCAGATGTAAAAGGTACAGTCGAGTGCCGCCAATGGAAACAACGTTTTCTTGAATGGCTTAGGGAAATAAAGATTTTAATGTAGGTTTTATTTCCAGTTTTCTACTTTCCCATTTGTACATTGTAAATGGTAAATTGTAAATTATTTGACTTCTTCCACAAGCGTGTGTTGCTCAGACGTTCAGTTTTGCTGACTCTGACAATAGCACTTGTTGTGTCCGTTTTCCAGTTGTCATATAAGGAGGACATCTCTGATTTCATGCCTCTTACTGACGAGGATAAACAGAATATGGAGATATATCAGGAAATATCAGGAGTCAATAAACTTGTTGTCCTGTTCTCTTGCGATAAGGAGAATCCTGATAGCACAATAGCAGCCATAGACCTTTTCCAAGAGAGTGTGAAGAAACTGGACACTCAGCATTGGACGAGTGATATGGTTACTCGTTTTGATATGGAAAAGGTGGGGGAGGTTACTGATTTTGTATATCAGAATATTCCATATTTCCTGACAGAGCGCGACTATTCACGCATGGACTCTTTGTTGGCCGCTGAAAATTATGTTAACGAGCAACTTGACCGTGATCGTGAGATACTGATGTTCCCTTCAGGAGGTCTGCTTTCTGAGAATATCTCGCGTGATCCTCTCAATCTGTTCACACCTGTATTGAGTAAGTTGCAGGGCTTGCAACAGGAGAACAAATTTGAGATGTACGACGGTTATATATTCACGCCAGACATGAGTCGGGCGATAGTCATGCTTTCTTCACCTTTTGGCAATTCCGAGACAGATAAGAATTCTCAACTCCTGCAACTCCTCACGTCGGGTATTGAGCAGATGAATGCCCGTTATCCTAATATCGAGGCTCATGTATTGGGAGGACCACAGATAGCCGTAGGCAATGCCCAGCAGATAAAGCATGACTCAATCCTTGCCGTCAGTCTTGCCCTCGTTCTTATCCTTGCCTTGCTCTTCATCTCGTTCCGCTCTCTGCGGAATATATTGCTCATAGCCTTTTCGATAGGGTGGGGATGGCTATTCGCACTTGGAACATTAGCTTTATTCCACGATAACATTTCTATTATCGTTGTCGGCATTTCGAGTGTTATTCTTGGAATTGCGCTCAACTATCCGCTTCACCTCATTGCCCATATCGGACATGAAACGGACATCCGACAGGCATTGAAAGAAATCTCCACTCCATTACTTGTTGGAAATATAACAACGGTAGGTGCTTTCCTTGCCCTCGTACCGCTTAATTCCGTGGCTCTCCGTGATCTCGGTCTTTTTGCGTCCTTACTTCTGATTGGCACAATATTCTATGTGTTAGTATTCCTGCCACATCAGGTAAAGACTCTCTCCCCATCTAAGGATTCTTTAGAAGGTCTGGAAAATGTATCTATTCCCTTGCCCCGAGCGGGAAAAGGGTTGGGGATAGGGGCTTTTTTATCTCGTATCTCCCATATTCAGCTTGACAACAAGCCTTGGTTGGTAGGTATTGTCATCATATTGACTATTGTCTTTGGATGGTTCAGTTTCCAAGTGGAGTTTGATAGCAATCTTGCCAATATCAATTACATGACCGATGAACAGCGTGCAGATATGGATTATTTCCTGAAACTCACGGCTGATGATACTGTTTCTACTAAGCGCACGCTATATGTGGTTTCTTCTGCTCCAACTATTGACGCAGCCCTTGATTCTTGCGATAGCAAGAAGATAAACGGTGTGTCCCAGTTCCTTGCCTCAGAGTCAATGCAGAAGGAGCGTATAAGCCGTTGGAATGAATTTGTGTATAAGCATCATGATTTGCTTGATGCACAATTCATTAAGGTAGCAAAAACTAAAGGCTTCTCTGCCGATGCATTCTCTGATTTCCAACAAATCATTAATGGCAATTATGAACCTCGTGAGTTTGGTTATTTTACCCCTCTGACATCAACTGTGTTTAGTGGGAATATAGTAAAGCAGAACCAATATTTCATAGTTGACAAACTAAGTGTCGAAGCTTCTGACATAGAGAAAATAAAGAGCCGTATTTCTGGCAGTTTCGATATTGAGTGTCTTAACAGTTCATTGGCTAACAGCCTGTCAGATAACTTTAACTATATAGGCTGGTCATGCTCGCTCATCGTGTTCTTCTTCCTGTGGTTCTCATTCCGTAAGATTGAACTGGCGATAATATCCTTCGTGCCTATGGCAATCAGTTGGGTGTGGATTCTCGGACTCATGGCTATACTTGGTATCAAATTCAATATCGTGAATGTCATCCTTGCAACTTTCATTTTCGGACAAGGAGATGACTATACCATCTTTGTGACGGAGGGTTGTATCTATGAACATAAGACGGGCAAGCCAATCCTGGCATCCTATAAGCATAGTATCCTGCTATCTGCCATTATCATGTTCATAGGCATAGGAACTCTTATTGTAGCCAAGCATCCAGCCCTTCATTCACTTGCAGAGATTACGATTGTGGGTATGTCAAGCGTTGTATTCATGTCTTGGCTCATACCACCGTTGTTGTTTAAACTTATATATCCTAAAATCCGCAGATAATTTTTCGAGTGTCAGATTTAGCCCTTGCTTGCGCCGATTCTGTCTGATTTTGGGCTTAGAAGCTCTTGACATGACTTGTA
>CADCIQ010000050.1 GCA_902801425.1 uncultured Bacteroidales bacterium
AACCTCGAAGTGTTAAAATTTAGGAGAAGCTGATATTCAGCACTTTAGTTAGAGTTGTTTTGTGTTATTCATGGTTATTTAGGTATTGCTACATACAATAAAAGAATGCTCCTTCGTCAATGCTCGTCACAGAGTTCGGAATTGTGATTGAGGTTAGATTTTTACAGCCATAGAAAGCGTCCTCACCTATGCTTGATATTGAGTTAGGGATAGTGATAGATTTGAAACTTGAGAACATGAATGCCTCTTCACCAATACTTGTTACCTTGTATAATTCGTTATCAATAGTGATATTTGTGGGGATTGTGATATTGTTCTCATACCCTTTGGTCTTGTTCTTGTTTCCATTGAATGTCACGCTAGCCTCTTTCGTCTCATGATTCAGATTGTAGCAAATGCCATCAACCTCAACGTCATGAGCCAAGGTTACTATGGCTGACATAAGAGCCATAGTGAGCGTAAGGAATCTTTTGTATCTTGTATTCATCATTAAAATGTAATATAACTACATCGCAAAGAAATAATTTGCCTGTAATCCGGTCTTGGATTCATAGTCCTCTTTCATTTTCTTGGCAAGAGTTTCAATACGCTCTTGTTTCTTCTTTTTGGCAAGCATAAACTTTTCCATAGCTTGCTCTTTGGTCATTGTTGCCATATTTTATAACTTTAATATTTCTGTTGCAAAAATACAAAATAATTGTTATACCTCCAAATATTTTTCGATATTATTGCGTGATTATTTGCCGTTAACTACCACATTCCCCTTATCTCCTTCCATTCTTACAAGCATAAAAATCCCATAATAAACCAATAAAAACACAATTATATTACCATAATAATACCATTGTTTATGGTATTATTATGGTATTATAATGGTAATATAATGGTATTATTATGGTATTATCATCGTATTTACCCCCTACTATGAACGGAGGATTAACGGTAGGTGGAGGGTGGTGATGCGAAAGGTGTCCATTTGATAATGGAAGAAAAATAAATTGTAAAAAATATCGTATTTTCTTGCAAAATTGAAAAAATGTAATTACCTTTGCAATCGATATACGGATTACGCAAACTATCGAAAAAAGAGATTAGAAAAAATAATCTAAACAATAAATCTATTTCTCGAAGATCGCGTCATTTATATAGTATAGAAAGTTAATAAAACGGTAATCTTAACCTATAGACAAAAACTAATTGTATGAAGAAAACAATCATTTCTTTAGTGTTGTTGCTCATCGCTGTTTGCGGTTGGGCACAGAAAGTGTGGGAAACCCCAAGGTCATTCTTTGACAAGCGACCTACATGTAATTTGAAAGTTACGAAAGTGGATTTCGCTAACGAGGAAACAATCGTGCATTTAACCGTAGAGACCATTCCGCATTATTGGTTCTTGTTTGTGAAGGAGACGTATCTGATAGCTCCTGACGGCAAGCATTATCTCATTACCGGTGGTAAGGCTACACGTGATGGCGAGTCTGATTATGCTGTGGGCGAGAAATTCGATCCTGCTAATGCCAATACGGATATTGCCCTGCACTTTGAGCCATTACCTGCTGATGTAGAGCGTTTTCACTTGATTGAGGGACCTAATGATATGGCTTTCAAGATTTGGAATATAACAGACTCTAAGACGAAGGAAATTTCTGATCTTTTTGACTCAAACTGGCGTAATGAGCAGACTGGTGATTGGCAACTTGGTCTCTATGCCGATAATGCCGTGTATAACAGTAAGATATGGAAGTATGAGAGTAAGGACGAGAAGAAGGTTGTACTGACTGACGGACAGGAGAAAGTAACTATCAATATTGGTAAGGAGAAGAACGGCAGGCGTCAGTTCACTATCAATGGTCAGAAACTCACCCTTGCAAGATTCAATGGTGCTTTGCCTGACTATCCTATGGCAGACAATACTCCATACAATACGGAACTCGTAAAAGGAGAGGCAACAATTGTGGGTTGGATAAAGGATTTCCCAAAGGAGATTAAGGACAAGGATATCAATCTGCAGTTCCGTACATACAATAATGTAACAGGAATTCCATCAAACATTAACATCAAGGTTGATGAAACGGGTATGTTTACGGCTAAGATTCCTATGTTTGGAACGGCAGATGTGCTCGTTCAAGAGTCATTGGGCAATGACAAAATGTATTCTGGTCGTATGGTTCTTCAGCCAGGCAAGAGCTATACTCTGATTCATGACTGGACAAGGAATACTAGTATCTGTATGGGTGAGGATGCCCGTTTGCAGAATGAGCTTATGGCTAATCCTTGTGAAGTTCCTTATATTGAAGAGAGTCATGGTAGAATGGGTGGAAAAGCGCTTAGGAAGTTCGAGAATGAATGTATGGAGAAACTGAACAAGACCAATGAAAAGTTAAACGAAATAATTGCCCAGAACCCTAACATCAGCAAGCGCTATCGTGACTATGTTACAGAATCCAACAGATTCAGAGTAGGTTATGCGCTATGGAGCACTTGGTATTCTGTCTCAGGCTATAACTTGCCTGATCCGTATGTTGCTAAAGCAAGCAAGTTGGGAACAATAAATCCTGACATGCCTCTTTCACTTACGAATAATTTAGGTATGTACATTTTCTTCTCTACAAGTTATGGTAATCAAAAGATGAGGAAAAACTATCGTGACTATCCTGACCTGTATTTCTCATACGAGCAGAAAGGAATGCTGAAACTGAGTGACAAGGATCGTGATATTCTTAACAAGTGGAAGGCAAGAAAAGAGGAAGAGGCAAGAAATGATACTCTCAGAGGTGAGGCATACAGGGCTTTCTATAATGCGATGAACGAGAAGTATTGTTCGTATGAGGAAATAAATCTGCTGCGTGATCGTGAGGATATGAAGGATGTATATAACAAGTGGGCTCCTTCAGAACTAAAGCAATCTATTATGGTGGTGGATTCTATCTACACAGATGAAAACCTCCGTGATTTCAACAGGGCAAGGGCATTGGCTCAGTATATCAGAAACACTAAGCAACCGCTTAGCGTAGAAGGACTGGCATTTCTCAACGATGTAAAGAATAGCGTTTATAAAGAAGCTGTTGACGAACTGAACGAAGCGACGATAAAGGAAATCAAGGAAAAGGCGGCTAAGGCAGATAAGCGTATTTTCTCTGCGTCTATCGTTGAAGGTCTTGAGGACGGAAAGGCTATTCTCGATAAGATAGTTGGGCAATATAAGGGTAAGATTGTTTATCTTGATGTCTGGGGTGTAGGTTGTGGCGGTTGCATGACATACTTACAGCAGGCATCACCTTATATCAAGTATCAGCTAAAGGATTACGACATCGTGTATCTCTATCTCGCTACAGAGACAAACGAGGAAAACTGGAAATATTATATTACTGAGTTTAATCTTATCTCTCCAAACTGTGTGCATTACAATCTGCCAAGAAAGCAGTTCTATGCCGTGGAGAATTATATTGGAGAGACTGGTATTCCTGCCTTTCGTCTTTTTGACAAGGAAGGAAACATGATAAAACTTGCATTGAATCACTATGCAAATATGGAAGGATTCAAAAAGCAGATTGATGAGCTGAGCAAGAAATAGTGGTGGAGGTTATGAGGTTTTTAGGTTTTAAGGTCTTGGAGGCGTGAGGTTTTCGCGCTATGACCTTATAACCTAACAACCTCCAAACCTTAAAACCTGAAAACAAACTTATAAAACCGGAATATATGAAACAGACATTTCTTTCATTATTGTTATTGCTCATCGCTACTTGCGGATGGGCACAGAAGGTGTGGGAAAACCCAACGTCATTCTTTGCTAAAGATCCTTATTTTGATATTAAGGTCTGCAAAGTGGAGTTTCTGGATAAGGAGACGGTATTGCATCTCGATGTTATCGGTCCTGGTGGTAGGTTTCAGTTTGCGAAGGAGACCTATCTGAAGACTCCTGATGATAAGCAGTATAATATCACAAACGGTAAGGCTACACAGGAGAACGAGAAGAATTTGCCGTTGAGCCAATGGTATGATGTTTCTGAACCCCATACTTATGTTGCGCTCCATTTTGAACCGTTGCCTGCGGATGTGGAGCGTTTTCATTTGATAGAAGGACCTTGGCCTGAAGCGTTCAGAATATGGAACATAACGGAAGGAAAGGCAAAGGATATGTCTGAGCTTTTCAACTCAAACTGGCGTGATGACCAGACTGGTGATTGGGTGCTCGGGCTTTATGCTGATAATGCCGTTTATGATAGCAAGGTGTGGAAGTATGAAGAGAAAAGCGACAAGAAGGTCGTCTTGACTAACGGGCAGGACAGGACTACTATCAATATTGGTAAGGAGAAGAACGGCAAGCGTCAGTTCACCATTAACGGACAGAAACTTTCTCTTTCAAGTTTCGGCTCTGTTCTTCCTGCATATCCAACGGCTGATAATACAGCTTTCAGCACAGAACTCGCAAATGCTGAGGCTACAATCGTTGGCTGGATCAAGGATTTTCCAAAGGATATTTCTGATAAGAAAATTACGTTGTCTGCAAATGCAACTAACTTGGTGACTGCTGAGCCAATGAATGTGACTGTACCTGCATCTGATGAAATGGGACAGTTCACGATGACCGTGAAACTGAATGGTGCTCAGACTGTTACATTTGGAGAAATTGCAGGGAATAGCCAGATTTTCGCAAAGGAACTTGTACTGGAACCTGGAAAGAAATACTATATGGTTCATGACTGGAAGAATGGCAGTTTCCTGTTCATGGGTGAGAATGCAAGATTGGAGAATGAGCTTGTATCAAACGTATGTAATTACGAAAACAATGGATTGGGAAGGATGAAAGTCGATGAGGCTGCGGCTTTCAAGGATAAGTGTTTAGCAGACTATGACAAAGCCACAAACCATCTGAATGAGATTATAGCAAAGAATCCTAATATCAGTAAGCGTTATCGTGATTATATGAATGAGAAAATCAGGATTGCAGCTGCTTCAAATATTCAGGATTTGATGCATGTTTTCAAAGGCATACTACCTGATGATATTGCCAGCGTTTCTGGCAAATTGGGTGCTTTCGATCCTGCAATGCCTATGTCTCTTGTTTCTGATTTCGGAAATTATCAGTATATGAGAGTCGTAACACATAGCATGAAGACAAAGGAAAAGTACAACGAGAAGCCTGAGGTGTATTTATCTTTTGAGGAAAAGGGTATGCTCAAGCTTAGTGATAGCGATAGGGAATTGCTGAAGAAATGGCAGCAAAAGAGAAAGGTGAGGAAGGAAAAGGAACTTTCCGTACATAACCAGGAGCAGTATAAGGCTCTGATGGATGAACTGGAAAAAATATGTGCTGATGGTGATATTGATGCGTTTATAAAAAGAGACGATGTAAAGAAAGTATATGACGGGTGGGCACCAAAACCAGTTCAGGTTACGGCAAATGTCATTGACTCTTTGCATAATGAGCAGATTATGCGTGACTATTGTCGTGCCTATCTGCTTGGCGTGGAACTTGTTCACACTAAGAAACTTAGGGATGTGAGTGTAACTATGTTGGATGACATCAAGGATGGTTATCTCAGGCAGCAGATTGTTGACCTGAAAAATCATTATGAGGAATTGGCAAGGCAGAATGAGGAGAAGGTAAAGAATGTTATTGCCCCTTCGTCAAATGTGGAAGGACTGACTGACGGTAAGGCTATTATCGACAAGATTATTGAGCCATACAAGGGTAAGATCGTGTATATGGATATCTGGGGCACATGGTGTCAGCCTTGTATTAATGCTATAAAGTCTTCACCTAAATTGAAGGAGGCTGTGAAGGATTATGATATAGTGTATGTGTATTTTGCAGGTCAGTCAGAGGAGATTGCATGGAAAGGCTGTATCGCAGAACTTGGTCTTACAAAACCAAACTATGTTCACTATAATCTTCCTCAGAATCAGCAGGATGCCGTGTTTAAGTATCTGGATCTTGACGGTTTCCCATTCTATGTTCTCTTTGACAAGCAGGGCAATATGGAAAAGCTTGACCGTGGGCATATCGGAAATGTTGAGGGCTTCAAGAAAAAGATTGAAGAGCTGAGTAAGAAGTAGTGGTGGAGGTTATGAGGTTTTTAGGTTTTAAGGTCTTGGGGGCGTGAGGTTTTCGCGCTATGACCTTATAACCTAACAACCTCCAAACCTTAAAACCTAAAAAAAACTATAAAACCGGAAAATATGAAACAGAGATTCCTTTCGTTATTGTTCTTGCTCGTCGCTGTTTGCGGTTGGGCACAGAAAGTGTGGGAAAATCCAACGTCATTCTGTGATGATGGTCCTTACGGTAGTATCAAAGTCAGTAAAGTGGAATTCTCTGAAAAGGAAACGATTGTACATCTCAATGTCAGGTGTGTTGGTGTGTTCCAATTTGGTAAAGGAATATACATAGAGACTCTTGATGGCAATGAGTATTACGCTATTGGTGTTAAGGCTACTTGTGAGGAAGAAATAGATTTTCCTTTAGGAGTAATGTACAGGCCAACATCTCCTTATACCAATATCGCCCTTCATTTTGAACCGCTGCCTGCTGATGTAGAGCGTTTTCACATAATAGAAGGATCTGGGTATAATGCGCTCAGAATAGGGAATATTACAGAAGGAAAGGCAACGGATATGTCTGAGTTTTTCAACTCCAACTGGCGTAACGACCAGACAGGAGATTGGACGCTTGGTCTCTATGCCGATAATGCTGTATATAATTGCAAGGTATGGAAATATGAGAGCAAGGACGATAAGAAGGTTGTTCTGACAGATGGTCAGGAGAAAGCAATCATAACCGTTGGCAAGGAGAAGGCAGGCAAGCGTCAATTTACTATTAATGGACAGACGATGACTCTTTCACGTTTCGGCTCTGTTCTTCCTGCATATCCTACGGAGGATAATACGGCATTCAGTACAGAGTTTAAGGAAGGTGAGGCTGTTATTACTGGTTGGATTAAGGATTTGCCAAAGGATATTTCAGACAAGGGAATAAATCTGTCAGCTAATGTCACGAATTCGCTTACTTGGATGCCTCAAAATTTCAGAGCTACCTCTTTTGATGAAAATGGGCAGTTCACGATGAGTGTCAAACTGAATTGTGTTCAGACTGTTAAATTCACGGAGACAGCTGGAAAAAATATCGTTTTTGCAAAGGAACTTGTGTTGGAACCAGGAAAGAAATACTATATGGTTCACGACTGGAAGAACGGCAGTTGTCTCTTTATGGGGGGGAATGCCCGTTTACAGAATGAGCTTATGTCTAATCCATGCGATCTTGCTTATGTTGAGGCTAATAGCAATCAAAATGATTTGAATGCTAAAGCCCTTAAGAAATTCAAGGATGAGTTTATGAATAGGTTTCGCAAGACCAATGACAGGATTAATGAAATCATAGCTCAGCACCCTACCATCAGCAAGCGTTATCGTGACTATGTTTCAGTATCCAACAGATTTGGAGCTGGTAGTGCGATTTTGTCAATGGGGATTGCTGCCCATAACGATAAAATGCCTGAGGATGTGGAGATTGCAACAAGTAAACTGGGAAAGATAGATTCCGCTATGCCGCTCTTCCTCGCAAATAGTTTTGCAAGGTACATTAATAATGCCATAAACTATGGCAATAAAAAGATGAAGAAAATGTACGAGGACAATCCTGACTTGTATTTCTCGCTTGAGCAGAAAGGCTTGCTGAAACTGAGTGACAATGATCGCGACATTCTCAGCAAGTGGAAGGCAAGAAAAAAAGAATTAGAAAGTACCGATACTCTTCAAGGAAGGGCTTGGTGGGATTTCTATATGGCGATGGATGGGAAATATTGTTCTAATGAGGATTTCCGTCAGGTGCGTGATCGTGAGGATGTTAAGGCGGCATATAATCTGTATGCACCTTCAGGACTAAAACTGACGATGATGATTGTTGATTCTATCAGCCCAGAACCCAATGTCCGTGATTTCGTTATGGCAAGGGCTTTGTTCCTGAATATCCTTAGCACCAAACAACCGCTCAGTATGGAGGGCTTGGCATTACTCAACGATATAAATAATAGCTATTTCAAAGATCTTGTTGCCCAAAAGAATGAAGAGATGACAAAGGATGTGGAGGATGTGGCTGCTAAGGCAGATGCACGTATTCTCTCTGTGTCTTTGGTGGAAGGTCTTGAGGATGGAAAGGCTATTCTTGATAAGATTGTTGAGCCATACAAGGGTAAGATTATTTATCTTGATGTGTGGGGTGTAGGTTGTGGCGGTTGCATGAGATACTTAGAGCAATCGCATGATATAAAAGAGATGTTAAAGGATTATGATATTGTATATCTCTATCTTGCAACAGAGAGGAATATTGGAAGCTGGAAATACTATATAACAAAATTCGGTCTTACTTCTCAAAACTGTGTGCATTACAATCTGCCTAAAAAGCAGTTCTCTGCAGTAGAGGATTATATTGAAGAGACGGGTATTCCTGCATATCGTCTTTTTGACAAGGAAGGGAATATTATAAAGCTAAAAACTGATCATTGGATGAATATGGATGCATTCAAGAAACAGATTGACGAGCTGAGTAAGAAGTAGTGGTGGAGGTTATGAGGTTTTTAGGTTTTAAGGTCTTGGGGGCGTGAGGTTTTCGCGCTACGACCTTATAACCTAACAACCTCTAAACCTTAAAACCTAAGATTACTTGGAAATCAGCGCAACGCAATAGGCGGAAATGCCTTCTTGACGACCTGTGAAACCAAGTTTCTCGGTTGTCGTTGCCTTGATGCTGATGTTGTCCTCATCGGTATTCATCACTTCTGCAAGACAGGCACGCATAGCCTCTACGTGTGGGGTGAGCTTTGGCTTCTCTGCACATACCGTACAGTCAATGTTACCGACAATATAGCCCTTTGTGGCTATCAAATCTACGGTCTTGCGAAGAAGAATCTTTGAGTCTATACCGTCTGTTTCTTCTGCTGTGTCAGGGAAGTGATAGCCTATGTCACGCATATTGGCAGCACCAAGAAGTGCATCGCAGATAGCGTGGATTAACACATCGGCATCACTATGACCGAGAAGTCCGAGTGTATGCTCTATTTTGATACCTCCGAGCCACAGGTCGCGACCCTCTACAAGTTGATGGACATCGTAGCCCATACCAACGCGGAAAGGAATTACAGCCTCTCCCCCCGCCCTCCCCCGTAGGGAGGGAGCCGGAGTGGTTGTAACTGTCGCTTGTGAGTTTTCTTTTTTTATTTCTTCTTTCATTTTTGTAGTTGTTAATGTTTTTATCAAAATTGCGAATTCAGCTGGCAACTGCAATCATATCTATTATTGCATAAAATCCTTTTCGCCCTCCAGCTCCCTCCCTACGGGGGAGGGCGGGGGGAGAGGCCGTGTTTCTGTCTTTAGCCATTCCCTATCTCCCTCATCCTCAAGCAATGGCGACAGCTCATCATATACCCGTTTATGATACTCATTGAGCCATTCTATCTCCTCGGGCTTCATCATTTCAAGAATGATAGGCTCTGTGTCGATAGGGCAGAGGGTGAGAGGTTCCATTTGAAGGAATCGCCCAAACTCGGTTTCCTTGTAGGGGAGGATAATCATTGTGTTCTCAATACGAACACCAAAACGTCCTTCGAGATAAAGTCCCGGCTCATCCGTTACTGTCATATTTGCTCGTAAGGGACAAGGTTTCCATTGCATCCTTATCTGATGAGGCCCTTCGTGCACGTTGAGATATGAGCCAACTCCGTGACCTGTTCCGTGGAGATAGTTCATGCCCTCTCGCCACATATCCATTCGGGCAAGGGCATCAAGCTGAGTTCCTGAAGCCCCGTCAGGGAACTTGAGCATGGCAAGTTGGATATTGCCCTTGAGTACAAGCGTATATACCTTTCGCTGCTCATCTATCAAAGGTCCGAGGGCTATTGTTCGGGTGATGTCGGTAGTGGCATCCTGATATTGCGCACCGCTATCCAAGAGCAGGAATCCCTTCGGACTGAGAGGCTTATCTGTTTCAGGCGTAGGCTCATAGTGAACGATTGCCCCATGCTCCTGATATGCGGATATTGTATCGAAACTAATGTCACGGTAAAGTGGCTGCTCGGCTCTTAATGATGTGAGTTTCTGAGAAATGCTCAGTTCTGTCTCTCCACCCTTCTCAACGGCGGGTTTTAGCCAACGGATGAACTTTATAAGTGCCACTCCGTCACGCTTCATAGCCTCGCGGAAACCTTTCACTTCAGTCTCGTTTTTTATTGCCTTCATGGCAGGTATCGGACTTTCACAATCCTCAACTTTCGCCCTTACATCATTATATAAGGTATGGCACGTGGTGGCTTTATCCATGAGGATGTTATAGGCTTTGTATTCCTTTAATGCTTTGCGCACATTCTCGTAAGGCTCAACCTTTACGTTGATAGAAGCAAGGTAATCGCTAACCTCTTTCGTGAGTTTCTTACTGTTGACGAATAGGGTAGTGGTGTCCTCGTTCAAAAGCAGATAGCTGACGAAAACGGGATTACAATGAACATCAGTTCCGCGGAGGTTGAGAGTCCATGCGATGTCGTCGAGGGTGGAGACGAGAATTCCACAGGAATGTCGGGTGCGGATAGCCAGTCTGATGCGTTCAAGTTTGCTTTCTGCACTCTCTCCTGCATATTCTAAAGGCTGTATCTCAATAGGATTGAGAGGGATCTCTGGACGGTCTTTCCATATCTCGTCAAGAGGGTCGAGGTTTGTCCTGACTGTAATGCCACCCTCCTTTCGGAGATCGGATATAAGTGCGTCAACATCGCTTGCGCTCATCACCATACCATCAACGCCCACGCAGTTGCCGCCGCTGAAACTGAGCTTTCTGCCAAGC
Source organism: uncultured Bacteroidales bacterium (assembly GCA_902801425.1). Lineage (GTDB taxonomy): Bacteria > Bacteroidota > Bacteroidia > Bacteroidales > Bacteroidaceae > Prevotella. Next base: position 10,832 of record CADCIQ010000050.1, read on the forward strand.
CATTTAGAGATGCTCGGAGTATCTTCAAGACCGTCTTTCATAAGCGTGAAACCTGTACCTTGGAGTTGCTCGGCAGCTGCTATGAAATATCGGGAGTCCGTCCAGAGGGCAGCCTCGTTGAGAGTTACAACGGCAGTACCCGCAGAGCCGTTGAAGCCGGATATCCATTCACGACATTTCCAATGGCCGGGCACATACTCGCCATTATGCGGATCGGTACTCGGAAAAATGAATGCGTCTATGCTCTCGCGTCGCATCACTTCGCGAAGGGCGGATAATTTGTCGGACATCTATTAAATAATAAAATTATAAAATGAAAAATTATAAAATACAGGATACAATTCTTTTGCTGAAAAGCGTAACTTGTATTTTTCATTTTTCACTTTTCATTATTCATTTTGTTTAGTTCACTTTACAAAGATACAATATTTTATTATATTCTGCAAAAGAAAAAATGAAAACATGCTCTTTTCTCAAGAAAAATAACTACCTTTGCATGGCAAATGAGAAAAAATGGGATAAAATTTATCTAATTTGCGCGTTAGAAGAAGTAGTTATACAACAAAATCAATAAACATTTAACAACAATGGCATTTTTAACTAACGAAAAGCTTGTTATCGTTGGAGCTGGTGGTATGATCGGTTCTAACATGGTTCAGTCTGTATTGATGTTGGGTCTCACACCTAACGTATGTCTCTACGATATCTATGAGCCAGGTGTTCATGGTGTATATGAGGAAATGTGTCACTGCGCATTCCCAGGTGCAAACCTCACCTATACAGTTGACGCTAAGGAGGCATTCACAGGTGCTAAGTATATCATTTCTTCAGGTGGTGCTCCACGTAAGGATGGCATGACACGTGAGGATCTTCTCGTAGGTAACTGTAAGATCGCTGCTGAGTTCGGTGACAACATCAAGAAGTACTGTCCAGACGTTGAGCACGTTGTAGTTATCTTCAACCCTGCTGACGTAACAGCTCTTACTGCTCTTATCCACTCTGGTTTGAAGCCAAACCAGCTCACATCACTCGCTGCTCTCGACTCTACTCGTCTGCAGGAGGCTCTCGCTAAGGAGTTCGGTGTACAGCAGGACAAGGTAACAGGCGCACACACATACGGTGGTCACGGTGAGCAGATGGCTGTATTCGCTTCTCAGGTAAAGGTTGACGGTAAGTCTCTCTCTGAGCTTGGTCTTTCTGCTGAGCGTCTTGCTGAGATCCGTCAGATCACAACTCAGGGTGGTTCTGCTATCATCAAGCTTCGTGGTCGTTCTTCATTCCAGAGCCCAGCTTATCAGGCAGTTAAGATGATTGAGGGTGCTATGGGTGGTGCTAAGTTCGAGCTTCCTGCTGGTTGCTACGTTAACACACCTGAGTACAAGAACGTAATGATGGCTATGCCTACAACAATCGACAAGACTGGTGTTCACTTCACAGCACCTCAGGGTACTGCAGAGGAAATGGCAGGTCTCCAGAAGTCTTACGAGCACCTCCAGGCTATGCGTGACGAGATCATCTCTCTCGGCATCATCCCAGCTGTTGAGGACTGGAAGACTCTCAATCCAAATCTCTAAGACTAATCTGTCCTTCTTCAAAAGGAAGGATGTTAGATACTATAAATCCCTTGTTCTTTCCGTTATGGATAAGAGCAAGGGATTTTTCTTTTGGGTGATATGAGGAATTTTATCCTGTCATTATCATGTTTGTTCCTCTTATGCTGCTCTTATGTTACTCTTATGTAGCTCTTATTTGAAATGGGACTTGCACCGACTTTGGTACGGACTTGCATAGGAATTATAGCTGTCTGGTAAACATCTCTATCTTGCATAAGATCATAAGATTTATGCAGTACAAGCTTCATTTGTATTTTATCAAATTCTCTATAAATTCAATGCGCCAGCAAAGAATTCTCTAAATCTTTAATTCTTGATAATATTTTACCGGACAGCAATATAATTAAATATGCCGCCTAAAGGGATGTTCCTTTAAGCGGCATATTTTATGAAGGAAGGCTTGGGACACTTTATCTTCTACCGAACAAATCCTTTATTCCGTCCATATCAAATGTGAGGGAGAATCGGAGAGTCTGGTCGAGTGGGTTACTCTTTGCCGTTGCAATCACATAGCCGGCATCAAGTGAAAAGACATTCATCTTGAAACCTGCACCTACCGTGAAATATTTTCTGTTACCCTTGTTCTCAGATTCGTGATGATAACCTGCACGAAGTGAGAACTGATCATTATAAACATATTCTGCACCGAGACTCCAGCGAACCTCCTCTAATTCCTCCTTGAATCCGTTTGGAGCATCGCTAAAGCTCTTGAAAATACCAGAGATGCTTGAGATGTCATAATACTCGCTTTGTTTTCTTTCTTCGTAAAGAGTAGGATCCTCATCATCACCTTTCTTCGGGAATGTTGGAACAAGAGGTTTGTTTGCGTCGAGTGCGATGGTGAAGCGGTTATACTCGTTCACGGGAATCATCAATGAAGTACCTAAACGGAGATTTGTTGGGATGAACTCGCTACGGTCAGATCCGCCAAAGGTGATCTTTGAACCAATATTCGAAATATTGAGACCAAAACCTAACTGACACTCACGCTGACCAAGATTGATATAGTCCTGATAATAGCAAGAGAGATCGGCTGCAAAGGCGCTACCCGGTGTTATATCCTCGTCATAGCTATATGTGAGGTCTGAGTATATCCAACGGACACCTGCAGCAATAGAGAATTTTTCAGAGAGCATAAGTGAATAAGCTACATCCAATGACATTTCGTAAGGGTTGATAGTCATTGCATCTGCGCCTTGAGAAGTGAACACCTCACCAAGAGAGAAATATCTCAGAGAGCCGCTTATGGCTGAATAGTCGCCTATGCGATAATATCCTGCAAGATATGCAAGATCCATGTCGCTAACCAACTGACGGAGCCAAGGGGTATAGTTAAGAGCCACACCTGCACGAGAGATACAGAATGGATATTTCGCCGGGTTCCAGTACTGAGAAACAGCATCAGGGTCGGTAGCTGCACCTATATCACCCATACCTGCAGAACGAGCGTCTGGTGCTATGGTTTGAGAGGTTACGGCTGAGTACTCAGGGTTGAATAAGTCGAGCTTATCCTGTGCCATAGAGGTAAGGCTGAAGAAGAGAAGGAGGAAACTGAACAGGCGGCCTCTCCCCCCGCCCTCCCCCGTAGGGAGGGAGCTGGAGAACTTAACGAGATTTTTCCTAAAAGAAAGGAACATTTCAGATAGTTTATTCATTATCAATTATTAATTATCAAAAGTTTCAGCCTTTTTACTTCCGGCTCCCTCCCTACGGGGGAGGGCGGGGGGAGAGGCCTTATATAATTAGAAGTTTCTTGGTCTTACTTGCGTAAGAACTGCCGTTGCTACTGAGTTTTATGCGATAGAGGTAGATGCCAGTATTTAGCTTGGCTCCGCTATCAGTTCGCAAATCCCATTTATAGGCAATTGTATTTGTTGTGGCAGTTCCACTTTCGGAAGTGCTCCAGAGAAGTCGTCCTGATGAGTCCATAATCTCAATAACGAGGTCAAGGTCAGCTCCGCAGAAATTATGTGCCACTACGAATGTAGTGCTTTCTCGTGCAGGGTTGTTGGTTGCATAGACATCTGTAATGTTTGGCTGAATGCTATTCCTGACAACGAAATCGAGAGTTGTTGTTGACGAATTGTTGAGAATATCCCATGCACGGAATTTCAGTGTGTGCTTGCCTTCGGAGAGGGCAGGGAGAGCAAAGTATGTCTGACCGGATGTGTAAGACTCATAGTCGAATGTGAAGTTGTCATTCAGGTTATAAGTCTTTTCTATGTCACCATCGATTATGAGCGTCATATCATGCCCGATACCTGCACCAGAGGCATTTATTCCGTCCTTATCGTTTATCTGTGCCACGAAGAAAGGAGTGCTGTTCACTTCTCCGCCAAATGTGAAGTCCTCGGAGTTCAGGTAACAATAAACAGATGGACCGATAGAGTCATTTTCGGCTATGTTAGAGCCGTTGACGGTAAACCTTTCGCATGCTCCATGAGCCGAAGCGTTAAGAGTGGCATCGTAGGCATAGATATTGATTAGGCCTGTGCCATCGGCGTAATTGATATCCTTTGGAACAGCAAAAGTGAAATTGAACTCACCATTCTCAACCTTGTTAGTTCCGTGATAGAGGATGTTCTTTCGGTCGGTAAAGACAAATGCGGTATCGGCACCCTCGCTTGTGGTGTTATTCAGTTTGCACTTGATAGTCTCTTTTGTGTCACGCACCATGGCGTCTAAAGTGCCAGAGAAACTATCTGCTTTGTTACCTGCATATTCTATGTGTCCCTTTATGTTTACCTTGTCACCAGCTCGAAGCTGAGGCAGATTGTCACCTTCCACGGCAACGCCGTTGATGTTATCAATAATAGCGGTGTATGTTGGAAGGGCAAGACTTAGTGCTGGGTCGCCCAACAGGGAGTATTGAAGCTTGTTCTTTGTCGTTTCAATATTGTTCTTTACGAGATAGTTCTTTGCCTGTCTCTGTGCCTCGCCTAATGTTATAGGCTTTCCGTTCTCGTCATAGCTAAGAACGAATTTCATGAATGCAGAGTTTATCTTCTTGTTCTGAGGAGCATAAACCGTGCGTGTGGTTCCGTAGAAAGCAATGGCTCCACCTTGTGCGTTCATGAAAGCCTTCTCGCCAATCGTCTCTTCGTTAGTGTCGAATGGCATAATCTCACAAGAGGCAGTAACCCAGAGAGGAAGGTTGTCGCCCTTGAAATTCTCGAAATCCTTGATGTTAAGAACGGTTTCATGAGAGATGCTTGTCGGTGAACCGTGACCTGCATAGTCAATAATCAAGGCTCCGTTGTTCTGTTGCTGCTTGATAATGTTCTCGGCATCAGGATAGCGGTTGCCTGTTGATGAAGACACGCGTTTGAAGGCATCCCAGTAAACCTTGCGTGTATAGTATCCTGGGTGGTCATTTATTGTTTGCTCGGCAACATCATTCACATCATTCATGTGTATGTTGTTGTTGCCGTCATCGCCCAGGAACATGATTGTGTTCTGCCAGGAACCTGCATTCGCATTAAGAGCGTAATTGATAGTTTTGTCAACCAATATCCGGGCTTCCTCGTCAGTAGTGCAAGGGAATCGGCCAACACCAATATCCGGCAGACCTGCGAATGTGGAAATATCCTCACCATCATCGAGATAGGTAAGGAAATCATCGCTTACATAGCAATCCACCAAACTGAAAGAGTTCTCGCTTTCATAGCAAAGCAGATAGTCATCGAGAGAGGCGGTGGCAAAATCGGATGTAAGCATTCTGTTGTCGTAGGTGCAATCGCCAAAGAGCAGAAGACTTTTCGGCAAATGATTACTATCCGACTTGTCGTAGAGCATCTTCATATAGCGTTTGTATGCGCTTACGTCGGGAGTTCCGCTTGAAAATTCGTTGTATAGTTCATCAGCAGGTACAATCCTCACGTTCAATCCGTCATGCTCAGCATGATGCTGAGCGAGTCTTTGTGCTTGCTTGAGAAGTTTCTGTGAAGTAGGGATGATAATCACCATGTCATAGTCCTTGTCGGCGTGAATGTCTTGATTGGTGATATTGTAAACGTACTGGGCAGAAGGGAAATTGTCTGTTGCCAATACCGGTGCAGCCTTTGCCGATTCATAGCGAAGGGAAATATAGTCGAGTTTTGCTGTACCGCCCGATACGTTCTTGATAAGGACGGTATCATTTCCGTGAAGGTTTGCCACGTTCCATGTATCGGTAATGCCATTAGCCTTGTCGTTTGTCATCAAGGTTATTGTTCGTGAAGCGAGTTCCTTGTTATTTAGATAGAACTTCAGTTCTGTTCTGGCATTTGCCGTTACTGAAAGCGTGAGTTCGGCATTCGTGTTGCCTTCGGGAAGGTTGATGATATACTTGCCTGTCTTTCCGCTTTCTATGCTTTCCTTGTAAAAGAGATTCCTGCCACCATACATCCATGTGGCTTTATCTTCCTCGTAGAGAGTGTGATAGGCGTCAGGTGTAGGCCATGCAGTATTCAGCAGTTCCTCTTCCGTGCAAGAGAGAGGCTCATTGTCATTTTGCGTAATGAAATAGTAGCCGTAGTCAGAATAAGGATTGCGAACTCTTATTCTTGAATCGTTGGAATCCCAATACACGGAGCCTTTAGCATAAAAGAGTTTCTTGTCTCCTACGGTGCAAGTCGGGATTTCCTTCAAATCATCATATTCTCTCAGATAATCATCGTCCAGCACTTCAGGTACGAGGTTTCCCCCATAGCCGTAAATCTTGACCTTGGATAGGTCGGAAAAGCCTGCACTCTTGATTGTGCTTGCCGTAAGTTGGTGAATGCCAGAGGTTGCAACACGTATCTTTGCCCATTTTCCCTGGGAAAGAATGGAATGCTCTGCATATCTGTCGCCTTTGGCATTGGAAAGTCGTCTCGCTTTTCCCTTTCCAGAGGATTTGAGTTCTGCAAGGAAAGATACAAGATACTGGTATTTCCCTTCGCGATAGACGATAGGGGAGATATGAGCCACGAATACAGCCTTCTTCTTGTCTATCGAGATACTGTGCTGTATTGCAGGATTCTTCCCAGTCTTTGCATCCTTGCAGATAGCCTTATATTTCCTTATATCAGATTCGGGCATATCAATATACTCTGGGTATCTGATATTGAGGGTGTAGGTGGAATCCTTATAGTTGTGGGGGAGTGGAATGCTATACGCCACGTTGGGTAGAACCGAATCTATACGCAGTTCCTCTGCCGTGAGGTTATAGAATCGCTTCTGCGCCTGAACCGAAATGATACAGGTGAGTAGTAATATTATGGTGTATAGCTTTTTCATTTAAGTTCGTAACTGTTATTTGCAGTTGAATTCGAGCACTTTCCTGCCTTCGAGATACCCTTCCAAGTGGTCGTCGATATTGACAGGTCCAACACCTACGGGTGTTCCTGTATAAAGGATGTCGCCTGTCTTCAATGTAAAGAACTGACTGATGTAGCTTATAAGCCTGTCAATCGTGAAGATCATATCCGAGGTGTTGCCTTCCTGAACGCGATTGCCGTTGATGTCAAGTCCGAAGCGTATGTTCTGGACATTCAGGAAGTTATCCTTTGATACCCATTCGCCTATAACGGCAGAGCCGTCAAAACCTTTGCATATCTCCCAGGATTGCCCTTCCTCGCGGAGTTTCTTCTGAAGGTCGCGAGCGGTGAAGTCTATACCTACGGTAACGGCATCATAGTAGCGATGTGCAAAGCGTTCGGGTATTGACTTTCCGAGTTTGCAGATGCGTACTACGATTTCCGTCTCGTAGTCTATTCTTCCCATAAAGTCTGGGATGAAGAATGGTTTACCGTCCTTGAGTAATGCGGAATCTGCCTTTGTGAAGATAACGGGATCTCTGTCAGCAGAGTCGGAAACACTCTGTTGTAATAACGTGTTTTTTATCTCTTTATTGTGTTGTGGGTAGTTCATGCCCACGGCGAAGATTTTCATAGTTGCGGGTAGTTTTGGTGAGGCAGGAGTTTCCGGATATTCCGGATATTCCGGAATCTCCGGATTATATAAAAAGAATTAGCGCCAGCGCCTTTTGGGCACTGACGCTATATTTATTGTTCTTCTCCCCAAAAGGGATAAAGATTCTTTGCTTAGTCAGCTACGAGAGTGAAACGCTTGAAGTTCACAACGGTGAGCTCCTTGTCAGCAGCCTCAAGGTACTGCTTAACGCTCATCTTAGAATCCTGGATGAACTCCTGATTGAGAAGACAAGACTCCTTGTAGAACTTGTTTACACGACCCTTAGCGATGTTCTCGATCATGTTCATGTTGAGAGAAGCTGCCTTCTCTGCAGAAACTGTAGCTATGATCTCCTTAGCCTTAGCAACGTCCTCAGCTGTGATCCAACCCTTACCCATGTTAGACTCCATGTGCTCCTCAGAGTCAACGTGTGCTGGGTTGATGCCTGCCTTCTTGAGTGCAGCCTCTACAGCCTTCTGTACCTGCTCCTGCTTTGACTTCTCAACAGCAACATTGTACTCTTCCTCAACGATCTTTGGATCAACAGACTTCTCGTCGAGAGCTACTGGCTTCATAGCAGCAACCTGCATGCAGATAACGTGAGCCTGCTCAGCAGCTGGCTTGTTTGTCTGAACGAGTGTGCAGAGACCGTTACGGTTCATGTGGTTGTAAGCCTCGATGTTCTCACCTGTGATTGTGAGGTAGCCGTCGAGCTCCATCTTCTCGCCTGTTACGCCAGAACGCTCTGTAACAGAAGCCTCTACTGTGAGACCGTTAGAGAGTGTGAGAGCCTTAACAGCGTCGAGGTCAGCAGCCTTAGCAGCAACAGCAGCGTCGAGAATCTCCTGAGTGAGCTTGATATAGTCAGCGTTGTTAGCAACGAAGTCAGTCTCACACTTGAGAGCAATGATAGCAGCGAAGCCGTCACCAACCTTAGCGAGTACACAACCGTTTGCTGTCTCACGGTCAGCACGCTTTGCAGCGATAGCCTGACCCTTCTGACGGAGGATATCCTTAGCCTTATCCATATCGCCCTCAGCCTCTGTGAGAGCCTTCTTTACATCAGCAAGTCCTGCGCC
>CADCIQ010000051.1 GCA_902801425.1 uncultured Bacteroidales bacterium
ACGGCCTCTCCCCCCGCCCTCTCCCGTAGAGAGGGAGCCGGAAGACGAAAGGCATATTCGCTTATTTTTTTATTACTATTATTATAAGATTGTAAGTCGCATTGTCGGCATTCGTTGTCACTCCGGCTCCCTCCCTACGGGGGAGGGCGGGGGGAGAGGCCCTGTTATTTCTGACTCTTCTCTTTTCCCTTAAAACTCTTCACCTTCATACCCAGTTTCTCTGGGATGATGGCATTGAGGAAGATGCCGACGATAGCGGCGAGGGCAAGGCCAGAAATGGTGATAGGGCCAATGCTGACACCACCTTGCTCGCTATACTGCACACCTATTGATATTACAAGGATGAGAGCTGCAACGAACACGTTTCTTGATGAAGAGAAATCAACGGATGTCTCTACGAGGTTGCGGACACCTACGGCTGAAATCATTCCGTAAAGAATAAGGCTCACGCCACCGATGGTAGCTGCTGGCATAAGTCCGATGAGACTTGCAAACTTAGGACAGAAACTAAGCAGTATGGCAAAGACGGCTGCAAGACGAATGACACGAGGGTCGAATACCTTTGTGAGATTCAATACTCCCGTGTTCTCGCCGTATGTGGTATTTGCTGGTGCTCCGAAGATGGAGGCAAGGAAGGTGGCAAGACCATCGCCACAGAGAGTGCGGTGAAGACCAGGATCCTTGATGAAATTACGATTCACGGTGCTCTGTATGGCACACATATCGCCAATATGCTCCATGATCGTTGCAAAGGCGATAGGGAAGATTGCGATAACGGATGTTATAATAAGGTCATAGTTAGGATTTTGCATAACAGATAATGCCGTGCGATCCATAGATAATGGCATTCCTATCCATGCAGCTTCATCGAGTTTCGAGAAATCCACTTCTCCCATAACGGCGGCAAGGGTGTATGAAACAACGACACCGAGAAGTATTGGAACTATCTTTATTATTCCTTTTCCCCAGATAGATGAACCTATCACAACCGCTATGGCAACGATGGCGAGAAGCCAGTTCTGCGAGCAGTTGTTAATGGCTGATCCTGAGAGAGTAAGACCGATAGCAATAACCATAGGACCAGTAACTACAGGAGGGAAGAATCGCATCACTTTCTCCGTGCCGAACATCTTCAGAAGGAATGCCATAACGAAATACATCAATGCTGCTGCTGCCACACCTATACAGGCATAGTTGAGTGCCACATCCTCGGTAAGTCCTTGTGTCATTCCCAACTGCTTCACGCTGGCATATCCACCGAGAAAAGCAAAGCTTGAGCCGAGGAATGCAGGAACCTTGAATTGAGAAACAAGATGGAAAATCAATGTTCCGATACCAGCGAAAAGAAGAGTTGCGCTGACATCAAGTCTGGTGATGAGAGGAACAAGCACCGTAGCTCCGAACATTGCGAAGAGATGCTGGATGCCGAGAATGAAGAACTTTGGTTTTCCAAGACTACTTGCATTATAGATGCCTTGACTTTGATCGTTCATTTTTCAGGATTTTATTAAATTTCTCAGCAAAAGTAAACAAATTTTACAGATTTAGCAAGTAATAGCATAAAAAATCCTAATCAAATATCTTATTTTTATGAAAAAACTCTTTTTTTCAAGAAAAATCCGTATCTTTGTGGAGTATTAGTGTAAAGTAGAAAGAGTAAAGTGTAAAGTTGAAATGAACAAAGAAACAAAGGATTTCTATATACAATCTCTGCTTGCCGGAACGCTCATAGGTATGGGTGATCTGGTTTATGTGGTCAGCGAGAGTCATATTCTTGGCTCGTTCCTCTTCTCGCTCGGTCTTCTCAGCATCCTTATCAAGGGATATCCTCTCTATACGGGCAGGATAGGATATGTTGAGGGTGTTCGTGATTTGTGGAAGCCTGTCGGTGGAATGCTGCCAATCATCATCATGAATTTTATTGGCATAGCTCTTGTGTGTAGCCTTGCAAACGCTTCAAGGCTCGACCTCTCTGCCGTTGATGTCATGGTGAAGACAAAAGTGGAGCAGTCATGGTTTAGCGCCTTGTACCTCTCTTGGGGGTGTGGGGCTATGATGTATCTGGCGGTGAACGGCTGGAGAAAGACGAGCAATCCGCTAACGGTCATCATGCCTATAATGTTTTTCATCCTCTGTGGCTTTGAACACTGTATAGCCAATTACGGCTATTTCTGGATGTGGATAGCAAGAGACGGCTTTGCCCATATCTCTGAGCGTATAGTTGAACTTCCACTTGGTTTCTCTCTCAATCTCCTGATAATGATTATAGGAAACGCATTAGGAAGTCTGACATTCTCGAAGATATAGAGGTGACCTCTCCCCCCGCCCTCCCCGTAGGGAGGGAACTGGAGAGCCTATAGAAGTTAATAAAATAAAAAACATCAAATAATTACATGCTTTCGCCTTCCGGCTCCCTCCCTACGGAGGGAAGTCCGATGTTGATAACATCGGAGTATGTGAAAAGCGGGGGGAGAGGCTTTAAATTTAAACTTTATGGATTACAAAGACTTCGACCGTATGGTCAATGAGGCTGAGGGCAACTATACCCGCTCTTATCGCCCTTCTACAACTTTACCAGTATTGATGCGTAAGGTCTATACATGGATGGCTCTTGCACTTGTCATTACTGGTGTTACTGCCTATGGAGTGGCTACGACTCCTTCCGTCATTGAGGCAATAGTTTTCAACAAGCTCCTGTTCTACGGACTTATTGCTGCGGAATTTGGACTTGTGTGGTTCCTCTCAAGCAGAATCACTTCATTAAGTCTTACTACTGCCACACTCATGTTCATTGCGTATAGCGTGATAAATGGAGCAACGCTTTCGATTCTGTTGCTCGTCTATACAATGGAATCTATCGGAATGGTGTTCTTCATCACGGCTGCTACGTTTGGTGTTATGGCATTGATAGGATATACCACCAAGACGGACCTTTCGAAGATTGGTAATATTCTCTTCATGGCTCTTATCGGACTTATCATAGCTTCCGTAGTAAATATGTTCATGCATTCTTCAGGTTTGCAGTTGATTATCAGCTATGTGGGTGTACTTATCTTTGTCGGTCTCACAGCTTACGATACACAGAAGATCAAGCAGATGCTCTACGATCAGGAATCTGCTGACGAGGGAGCCCAGAAGCTCGCACTTCTTGGTGCTTTGAGTCTCTATCTCGATTTCGTTAATCTCTTCATCTATCTATTGAGAATCTTGGGTAATAGGAAGTAATTTGATTGCTATAATATTGTAGGAAAAAGCAGAGGCGTAAATATTTGAAACATATTATGCCTCTGCTTTTTCTATTGTCAGAATCTATTTTGCCATATAAACCATTATAAGTTCCTCGTCCTTGTCTTCTATTGTGTTGAAGCCCAGTTTTCTATACATTCTGGCAGCATAGTTTTGTTTCTGGACGGATAGGGAAATTCCTTTATATCCCCGTTTGCAAACTATTTCCTGCATTGATTTCATCAAGACTGTACCGATGCCCTTGCCACGATATTCAGGTAAAAGTGATATTGCAAGAGAAGGCATATCGTCAGATATATGACCGTAATCATTCATTATGCGTACCCATACGGCTCCAACAATCTTGTTGTCACATTCCGCTACTAAACAAATATCTCCATCTTGTTCTCCGAAACCTTCGATATACACCAGAAGTTCAGGCTGCTTTATAATCTCGAAGGGTGGGGGAGTGATGCCTTCAGGAATGAATATCGCTTGATACAAGAAGGTTTCAAGGACATTCCTTTCGTCTATTGATAATTCTCGGATTGTATAGTTCATTATGCTGTAGTTTATTCGAGTGTATGTCGATTGTTATATTTAACTATTAATGCGAAATAGAGTTACTTTGCCTTCGGTTAAATCAATTATTGTATATCCATAATGATTTCCACCGCCGTGTACACCATATTCTCCATATTTTAGTCTTGAGTATATAAATGGATTATCTGTTGTATATACGTTATGTGCCAGACAAACAGTGACAATAAGATGACCATCTTTCATATATCCGTAATATTGTCTGAAATATTGATTGAATGGCAAAGGTTCACGTCCGCTTTCTTTTAGCGAATTGGTGTAGTATTTATATTTTGTGCTTCCGTCTAGGTTGAGACATTCTTGCACGATGTGAAAAACATGGAACAGAGGAGAATTGTTGAGAGAATATGTATTTTCGTTATCATAGTTTTTGTTTGGAATTATGTTTTAAGATAGCTCATTCTTCGTTGTTGCGAGGAAGCAAACTCGGTGATCCTTCGTTATATGTCTGATCTATGAACGGAACTTCACCGAGTTTGGTTCGGACTTATAACGGTATTATAACGGATTTACATAGTTTGTATGTTTGTGAGAGTGGATCATTGTTTGTTTGGGATACAAAAGTACAATATTAAATCCGTTTTTGCAAAATATTTGGTGATTTTTTTTTTCTGATGTATTCGCAAATTAGTTGAGAGTTACGTTGGCTATTATGAATGTGGCGACTATAAACTATAGAGACAAAAAAATACTCCACTGGTCATCGCGACTTGTGGAGCATTAAAAAATATGTTTAACTAAATCCTTTTCAAAAGTAAAAAGAATAACCTCACGGTTCTTCTTTGTTATCCAAGAGTCAAACAATCTTTAACCTAATAACTAAAACCTAAATCTATTATTCTACTAACCTAAACAATCATTTCAAAAAGAACGCCGAGAAAGGAATGTTTCCAGAAGTTTTGCTTCTTTTTTCCTTTCGACGATGCAAAGGTACGACTATTTTCTTGTGTGCGCAAACAATTTGATGTTTATTTTGCGAATATTACCGTAAAATTGATGTAGGTCAAGTAGGTGTGTGCGTACACAACATATTTTAACTAAAATCGGTTTGTTTTGCTATAATTGTGTGAGTGTCAGTTTTTATGTGAATAATTTGCGTATCTGGATTTTTTTCAGTAATTTTGAACCCCGAAAGTTAAGATATTGAAAATGGAACAAGCAATAATTGACTACTTGGATAAATTTGAGGAGAAGTTACGAAAGGCTCTTCTGAAACTTGCGACTGATAGGAAAGCGCTTGATGGTAAGCTGCTTGAGAGTGATGACCTAAAGGATTTCTGGCATCGCATAGAGCCTAACTATATGGCAGATGCGGTACCTCAGATAGCATCATATCCTACGGTTTCCGTTGCGTGGGCATTGTATCTGGGCATGGGAGCAGCGTATTGTTGGGATACTGATTGGGCAGCATATTCAAATACGGCATACGAGACATTCTATGGAGATCTGGGTTTTGACAACATGGATGATCATATTGTGCGTGACATTCTGATGCTTCCACTTGATTCGGAAGAGGCAAAGAAACTGGTTGCGCTTGTGCAGAGTCTTGCACAGGAAACCGTTGATATGATTCGTCATGAGCAGATAGAGCCACAGTCAAAGATGGCATTCTATGCCTTTGCCCGTGCCTGCGATGCTATGTTTGCTATAGGGACAGCCCTTCAACTGAAGAAAATGGGGTATAAGTTTACGAAACTTGATAATTGATAATTGAAAATTGAAAGTTAAGGCGATTTTCTTTGATATAGACGGAACATTGGTTTCGTTCAAGACACATGCCATTCCGCAGTCGGCTCTTGATGCTATTCATAGAATCCGTGAGAAAGGCGTTAAGGTGTTTATTGCCACAGGGCGTCCTATGCCGTTCATAAGGAATCTGAAGGGATTGGAGTATGATGGCATTATGTCTGTTAATGGTGCTTCGTGCATAACAGCTGATGGAAAGGTTATCTGTCATAGACCTGTGCCAAAGACTGATATAGAAAGGGTGATAGCGGATGCGGAGTTGCATCCTATGCCTATTGCGTTCACGAGTAATGACAAGGCTATTGTCTGTAATATGGAGGCTGCGATGGATAAGTTCAAGGAAGTTTTCACGCTTCTTGACATTCCACTCCCTAAACCTACACCGATAACCGAGGCTCTTGATATGGATGTGATGCAAATGGTGGCATTCTTCGATAAGGATGAAGAGCCGAGGATTATGAAGAACGTGATGAAGGAATGCGATGCAAATCGCTGGCATCCATATTTTGCCGACTGCATAGCAAAGGGCACTAACAAGGCTACGGGTATAGATGAGATCTGCAACTATTACGGCATAGACATTTCTGAGACAATGGCATTCGGAGATGGCGGTAATGATATTGCCATGCTTAAACATGCCGGTATTGGTGTTGCAATGGGCAATGCCTCTGACGAAGTGAAGGCCTGCGCTGATGTGGTTACGGATAGTGTGGATGATGATGGGGTGGAGAAGGCTTTAGGGAAATTACTAATTACGAATTACTAATTACCTGACTATTAATTACGAATTACTAATTACGAATTACCTAGTTAGCATTCGTTGTTAATATGGTGCTCATGATTGCTTATAGTAAACAGGAAATTAGTGATTCGTAATTCTAATTAGTAATTCGTAATCATAAATGTGTATTTTTACACTTAAAATCCCTCGAATTTGTCAGAATGTAAGGGAAAAAAGTCGATTTTAAGAGCATTTTCTGCTTTTGGGGCAAAAAAAGTAGCACTTTTCTTTGGGGAAAAAGAAAATTATTGTAACTTTACAACCAATTTAGACTAAACAACAAACAATTTATAAAAATGCAGAACCTAAAAACTATTCTTTTTTGTGCTGGAGCAGCAGTAGCTATGTTCTCAGCATGTAAGTCAGGCGAAGCTCCTGCGCAGTTAACACAGTCAGGACTCGATGCCGCTAATTTCGACACTATCATTGGTGGTAAGAAGGTGGCTCTCTATACCCTCAAGAATGCCAATGGCATGGAGGTGTGTATCACAAACTACGGCGGTCGCGTGGTTTCGCTCGTTGTTCCTGACAAGGACGGCAAGCCAACTGACGTAGTGCTCGGTTTCGACAACATCCATCAGTATGCTGATACACTCAACTCACCAAGTGACTACGGTTCATCTGTAGGTCGCTATGCAAACCGTATCAAGAACGGTAAGTTCTCTCTCAACGGTCAGGACTATCAGCTCCGTCTCAATGACGGTCCTAACAGCCTCCACGGCGGTGGCACAACAGGTTGGATGAACCAGGTGTATGAGGCAGAGCAGGTAGGCGATTCTATCCTCAAGCTCACTATCAAGGCTGCTGACGGCGAGAACGGCTATCCAGGCAACGTGACTGCCACTACTATATATAAGGTGACATCAGACAATACTCTCGACATGACTTGGGAGGCAACAACAGATAAGGAGACCATCATCAATCAGACCAACCACAACTATTACAACCTCAACGGTGACTTCAATAGCGTAGGTACTGACATGGTTCTCTATCTCAATGCTGATAACTTCACTCCTTCTGACTCTCTCTACATCCCAACAGGTGAGATCAAGCCAGTTAAGGGTACTCCATTCGACTTCACCACACCTCACGCTCTCAGCGATGCAGTAGGTAAGGTTGATTTCGACCAGATCAAGAACGCTAACGGTGGTATCGACCATAACTTCTGCCTTAACACATTCAAGGACGGTAAGGGTGATGACACTCAGGTTTGTGCTTCTCTCTACTCTCCAAAGACTGGTATTTTTATGGAGATGTTCACTAACGAGCCAGGTGTTCAGTGCTATACTGGTAACTTCCAGGGCATCGGCAACGAGCCAAACATCGCTCACAAGGGTGGTAAGTATCCACAGTATGTAAGCGTATGTCTTGAGAGCCAGAAGTTCCCTGATTCTCCAAACAAGAAGGACTGGGTTCAGGCAATCCTCAAGCCAGGTGAGAAGTACTATAGCCACGCTGCGTATAGGTTCTCTATTAAGTAAAACTTTAAGGAGTAGCAAGGAGTACAAGGAGTTCAAGGAGTACAAGACGATAGTCTTGTACGGACTAAGGTCTAAGGACTAAGGCTTTTGACCTTTGACTTTTAGCCTTTTAACGATAAAGACAATCGTCTTGTACTCCTTAAGCGACTTTAGGAGCGTCACTCCTTTTACTCCTTGTACTCCTTATTATATATAATATACGAAATATCTCAAAATTATAACTAAAACAACTGACAAAAAACAAAATGAGCGTAATTGAAGCTTTAAAAAACAATGGCTTTGAAACCATTGACTATGTAGTCTTCGGTGCTTACATAGTGCTTCTTGTCGGTCTGGGATTGTTCCTGAGCCGTGACAAGAAAGGTGAGGAGAAGTCTTCTACAGACTACTTCCTTGCTGGTAACACTCTTACATGGTGGGCAGTAGGTGCATCACTTATTGCTGCCAACATCTCAGCTGAGCAGTTTATCGGTATGTCTGGTTCTGCTTTCGCATCAGGTATTGCACAGGCAGCTTACGAGATCATGGCTGCTGCAACACTCTTGGTAGTAGGTAAGTTCCTCCTTCCTCTGATGATTGAGAAGAAGATTTTCACTATCCCACAGTTCCTTCGTGAGCGTTACAACTGGGGTGTAGGTCTTGCATTCTCTCTGCTGTGGCTGTTCCTTTATGTATTCGTAAACCTTACTTCTGTAGCTTGGCTCGGTGCTCTCGCTATCCAGCAGATCCTCGGTCTCCCAACTGACATGACCGTTCAGTTCGCTGGTATGGAGATTGACCAGGTTCGTATGGTAATCATCCTCGTCCTCTTCCTCGTTGCAGGTATCTACTCAATCTACGGTGGTCTTGCTTCTGTGGCTTGGACAGACGTAATGCAGGTAACATTCCTCGTAGGTGGTGGTCTTATCACCGCATACGCAGCACTTTCAGTAATCGGTGCAGAGGTATGGGGCTGTGGCGCATTCGAGGCATTGGGCAACATCTTCGACTGGTGTATCAACCAGCCAGGTGACAAGCACTTCAACCTTGTGGTAACTCGTCAGGCTGACCTCTACCCAGTAGTAAATGGTGTAACTGATGCAGCTGGCAACGTAGTACAGAAGGAGGATCCATTCTTCACAAACCCAGGTATCGTTCTTATCTTCGGTGCTCTTTGGTTGACAAACCTCGGTTACTGGGGCTTCAACCAGTACATCATCCAGAAGGGTCTTGCTGCTAAGTCACTTGCAGAGGCAAAGAAGGGTATGATCTTCGCTGCATTCCTCAAGATCCTCATCCCATTCATCGTATGTATCCCAGGTGTATGTGCATTCTACATCATGAACGGTGACGGTGCTGCTCTTGAGAACCTCCGTCAGACACTTGCAGGTGGCATTGAGCGTTCAGATGATGCTTATCCATTCCTTATCCGTAACTTCACCCCAACCTTCATCAAGGGTCTCTCATTCGCAGCTCTCGCTGCTGCCGTAATCTCTTCATTGGCTTCAATGTTCAACTCAACTTCTACATTGTTCACAATGGATATCTACAAGCAGTTCATCAACAAGAACGCAAGTGAGAAGAAGCTCGTGAACGTTGGTCGTATGACATCTATCAGCGCACTTATCATCGCTCTCATCGCAGTATATCCACTCATGGGAGGTATTGACCAGGCATTCCAGTTCATTCAGGAGTACTCAGCATTCGTATATCCAGGTGTTGTAGTAATCTTCGGTCTCGGACTTCTCTGGAAGCGTGCTTCAGGTGCTGCTGCCGTTGTATGTGCAATTGGTACATTCGCATTCTCAATCCTCTTCAAGTTCACATTGCCAGACGTTCCATTCCTTGTACGTTCAGGTTATGTATTCATCTGCCTCGTAATCCTCTTCGTAGGTATCTCTCTGAAGAGCAGCAAGGCTGTGGCTGCTGATGAGCTTGATGAGCAGACAGTAAAGACTCAGCTCTTCTGGAGCAACATCCTCTTCGCTGTTGCTGCGGTTTCTGTTGCACTCTTCGCTGCTTCATTCTTCAACGACACACTCGCAGTTCATGGAGTTGCAGGTGCAATGGTATTCTTTGCTGCAATTACTGCAACAATCGGATTCTACCTCCGTTCAAATGCACTCGACAAGGTTCAGGATCCAAAGCTCGTTGCTATCGACCTGAGCATCTTTGAGACTGACAAGGCATTCAACATCGGTGCTTTCGGTGTGATTGCAATTATCACATTCCTATATATCGTACTCTGGTAAAAACTAAATAGAGTCTTCCGCAGGGAATAGGGTGGTTTCAAGCCCTATATCCTTGGGGAAGACTTACTTAGTTAATAAATCTCACACTTTTTCTTTAATAATTATAAACCAAGAAGCATAATTCGAGGTTTGCTTAACCTACTTTTTTGTTATGGGCAATTACTATGAGGGCATGACCCCGCTACTTATTTCTGTTGACTGTATCGTCTTCGGTTTCGACGAAGGCAAGCTGAAGCTGCTTATCGGAAAGCGACAGATGAATCCAGGCAAGGGAGAATGGTCACTTTACGGTGGATTCGTTCAAATGAACGAAAGTCTGGAACAGGCTGCAACGAGGACTCTCGAAAGCCTAACGGGACTTGAAAATATATACATGACTCAGGTCGGGGCTTATGGTGCAGTTGACCGTGACCCAGGTGAGCGTGTAATCTCGATAGCCTATTGTTCGCTTATCAACGTGAGCGACTATAACGAGGCGCAACAAAATGAATATGGAGTGGAGTGGGTGAGTATCGACGAGCTGCCACACCTGTATTCCGACCACAATAAGATGGTAACTGAGGCCATAGAAAAACTCAGGCGACATCTCTCAACTGAGCCATTGTGCTTCAACCTTCTGCCAGAGCATTTCACGCTCACTCAGCTTCAGAGGGTGTATGAGGCAATACTCGGAGAGGAGATTGACAAGCGTAACTTCCGTAAGCGCATCAAGACAATGGAGTGCATACAGAAGACGAAGTATGTTGACAAGCTGTCAAGCAAGAGGGGAGCTGCTCTCTATCGTTTCAGCGAGTCACGATTCCAGAAAGAGGAAAAGTTTAAGCTGTAAAAGCTATATATATACAATAAATCAGATAAAATAACGTATAAATTATAATAAACTAATTAATTATGCTGGAAGAACTCAAACAGAAAGTTTTCAAGGCTAATCTTGATCTGGTGAAGCAGGGACTCGTTATCTTCACATGGGGAAACGTCTCTGGTATTGACCGTGAGAAGGGTCTTGTCGTAATCAAGCCATCAGGTGTCAGCTATGACGATATGAAGGCTGAGGATATGGTTGTTGTTGACCTTCAGTCAGGTAAGGTTGTTGAGGGAAATCTCAACCCTTCAAGTGACACTCCAACCCACCTTGTATTATATAGAGCATTCCCTAACATCCAGGGCGTTGTTCATACTCACTCTACCTATGCAACTGCATTCGCACAGGCAGGTCAGGATATTCCAAACATCGGTACTACTCATGCCGATTACTTCTACAAGGCTATCCCTTGCACTCGTGATATGACTAAGGAAGAGGTTGAGGGCGCATACGAGCTTGAGACTGGTAATGTGATCGTTGACGAGATTCTCAACATCCGTAAGATCAACCCAGATCACACTCCTGCCGTTCTCGTTAAGAACCACGGTCCTTTCTCTTGGGGTACTTCTCCTGACAATGCCGTTTACAACGCAAAGGTAATGGAGCAGTGTGCTAAGATGGCTTTCATCAGCTTCAGCATCAACCCTCTGACCAAGATGAATCCTCTGCTCGTAGAGAAGCATTACAACCGTAAGCACGGACCTAATGCGTACTACGGTCAAAAGAAGAAGTAGCCCACCCAGTCCCTCCCCAAGGGAGGGTTCCTCCCCCCTTACCCCCTCAAGGGGGAGTGGTTAGTAATTTTTGCTTGTGGAGGTTCGTGGATTATTTCAATAAAACAATAAACAATAAATAATTAATTTAATATAAATACCGAGTCTTCTTGATTGTAAGGCATTTACGACTTATAGTATAAAACATCCTTCCCTTTGGGAGATTTGTCGTAAGACCCTTCGACCTAAAGGGAGAAAAGGCTTGGTTAGGCTTTTAATATGTTTGAAAATTTAGAGCTCTGGTGGGTAACAGGTGCCCAGCTCCTTTACGGAGGCGAGACAGTACAGATAGTAGATGGTCACTCAAAGGAAATGGTTGAGGGCCTTAACAATAGTGGTATTATTCCAATCAAGGTAGTTTACAAGGGTACAGCAAACTCTTCTAACGAGGTTGAGGATGTGATGAAGGCTGCTAACAACGATGCTAAGTGTGTCGGCGTTATCACTTGGATGCACACCTTCTCTCCTGCTAAGATGTGGATCAAGGGTCTTCAGGCTCTTCAGAAGCCATTGCTTCACTTCCACACTCAGTATAACGCTGAGCTTCCTTGGGATTCTATCGACATGGACTTCATGAACCTCAACCAGTCAGCACACGGTGACATCGAGTTCGGACACATCTGCACTCGTATGCGTGTAGCTCGTAAGGTTGTAGTAGGTTACTGGAAGAGCGCAGAGGCTCAGAGACAGATTGCCGTTTGGGCTCGTGTTGCTGCTGCCGTTGCTGACGCTCACAATGTACGTTGCTTGATGTTCGGTATGAACATGAACAACGTAGCCGTAACTGACGGTGATCGTGTAGAGTTCGAGCAGCGTCTTGGCTACCACGTTGACTACTATCCAGTATCATCTCTCATGGATTATTTCAAGAAGGTAACAGATGCAGAGGCTGATGCACTCGTTGAGGAGTATAAGAAGGCTTATACAATCAAGATTGACGAGTCAGGTGAGGAAGTATATTGGGAGAAGGTGAAGAATGCTGCTAAGGCAGAGATTGCTCTTCGTCGCGTATTGGCTGACGAGGGTGCAACAGCATTCACAACAAACTTCGATGACCTCGGCGATGCTGACATCAACGATCCAAACTTCGTAGGTTTCGACCAGATTCCTGGTCTTGCTTCACAGCGTCTGATGGCAGAGGGCTTTGGTTTCGGTGCTGAGGGTGACTGGAAGACAGCATGTCTCTATCGTTCACTCTGGGTAATGAATCAGGGTCTTGAGAAGGGATGCTCATTCCTTGAGGACTACACACTCAACTTCGCTTCTGACTGCACATCATCACTCCAGAGCCACATGCTCGAGGTAACACCACTTATCGCTGTTGATAAGCCAACACTTGAGGTTCACTTCCTCGGTATCGGTATCCGCAAGCAGCAGACAGCTCGTCTCGTATTCACATCTAAGACAGGTGCAGGTTGTAAGGCTACAATCGTTGACCTCGGCAACCGTTTCCGTCTCATCACAAGCGATGTAGAGTGCATCGAGCCAAAGCCAATGCCTAAGCTCCCTGTAGCTTCTGCTCTCTGGGTTCCACAGCCAACATTCGAGATTGGTGCAGGTGCATGGATTCTCGCAGGTGGTACTCATCACAGCGCATTCTCTTACGACATCACAGCCGAGTACTGGGAGGATTTCGCAGAGATGACAGGTATCGAGTTCATCGGCATCAACAAGAATACAACAATCAGCGAGTTCAAGCAGCAGCTTCGTAACAACGAGGTGTACTATATGCTGAATAAAGCGCTTAGATAGTTCACAGTTCATAGTTCATAGTTCATAGTTGCTGTATGGCTATTATGAACTATGAATTATGGACTATGAATTATGAACTATGAACTAAATAAACTTTTCATAACTCATATTCATAAATGCGTTTTGTCGCTAAAAACTATGAACTATGAATTATGAACTATGAACTAAAAGAAAATGACTGCAAAAGAAACCATTACTTCAGGTAAGGCCATTCTCGGTATCGAGTTTGGCTCAACCCGAATCAAGGCAGTTCTCATCGATGAAGAGAACAAGCCTATAGCACAGGGAAGCCACGAGTGGGAAAACCAGCTCGAGGACGGTCTTTGGACTTATAGCACAGAGGCAATCTGGTATGGTCTTGAGGACTGCTATGCTAACCTTCGTAAGAATGTACGTGCTGAGTTCGACTGTGAGATCGAGCATCTCGCATCTATCGGTATCTCTGCTATGATGCACGGTTATATGGCATTCGGTCCTACTGGTACTGCAAGCCGTTACGGTGATCCTTCAGAGGCAGAGAAGATTCTCGCAAGCTTCCGCACATGGCGTAACACTAACACAGGTGCTGCTGCCGCTGAGCTTTCAAAGCTCTTCAACTACAACATTCCTCTCCGTTGGTCTATCTCTCACCTCTATCAGGCTATTCTGAATGGTGAGGAGCACGTTAAGGACATCACTTACCTCACAACCCTCGCTGGTTATATCCATTGGCGTCTTACTGGTAAGAAGGTTCTTGGTATCGGCGATGCTTCAGGTATGATTCCTGTTGATCCTGAGACAAAGAACTACAACGCAGAGATGGTTCGTAAGTTCAATGACCTCATCGCTCCAAAGGGCTATCCTTGGAAGCTTGAGGACATTCTTCCTAAGTGTATCCTCGCAGGTGAGGATGCAGGCGTTCTCTCTGATCACGGCGCTCGTCGTCTCGATATCTCAGGTCACTTGAAGGGCGGTTGCCCAGTATGTCCTCCAGAGGGTGATGCAGGTACTGGTATGGTTGCTACAAACGCTGTTAAGCAGCGCACAGGTAACGTTTCTGCCGGTACATCTTCTTTCTCAATGATTGTTCTTGAGAAGGATCTCAGCAAGCCATCTGAGATGATTGATATGGTAACAACACCTGACGGTAGCCTCGTTGCTATGGTTCACTGTAACAACTGTACTTCTGACCTCAACGCATGGGTAGGTCTCTTCAAGGAGTATCAGCAGTTGCTCGGTGTTCCTGTTGATATGGATGAGGTTTATGGCAAGCTCTACAACAACGCTCTTACTGGTAGTGCAGATTGTGGCGGTCTTGTTTCATACAACTATATCTCTGGTGAGCCTGTAACAGGACTTGCAGAAGGTCGTCCAATGTTCATCCGCTCTGCTAATGATAAGTTCAACCTCGCTAACTTCATGCGTGCTCACCTCTATGCATCAGTAGCTGTACTGAAGCTTGGTAATGATATCCTCTTCAAGGAGGAGAACGTGAAGGTTGACCGTATCACAGGTCATGGTGGTCTGTTCAAGACAAAGGGTGTTGGTCAGCGTGTACTTGCTGCTGCTCTCAACTCTCCAATCTCTGTAATGGAGACTGCAGGTGAGGGTGGTGCATGGGGTATTGCCCTTCTTGCTGCATACGCTGTTCGCAATCCTAAGAAGCTCAACCTTGCCGATTGGCTTGAGGAGGTAGTCTTCGCTGGTAATACTGGTGTTGAGATTGCTCCAACTGCCGAGGATGTAGAGGGCTTCAACAAGTATATCGAGAACTATAAGGCTGACCTCGCTATCGAGCAGAAGGCTACTGAGGTTCATAAGCTGTAATAATAAATGAAAAATGAATAATGAAAAATTATAAAATACAAATTACATTTTTCAGGTAATGTCTATACCCGAAAGTACAAACTTGTATTTTTCATTTTTCACTTTTCATTTTTCATTTAGCAAATAGGTACTTTACAACTAATTTAATTATATTTAATAACACAAAATGGCAAACGACATTAAAGTTTTGAATCACGCAGCGGATAATATTCGTATCCTCGCTGCTGCTGCAGTAGAAAAGGCTAAGTCTGGTCACCCAGGTGGCGCAATGGGCGGTGCTGACTTTATCAACGTACTTTATTCTGAGTATCTCCAGTATGACCCAAAGAACCCAAGTTGGGTAGGTCGCGACCGTTTCTTCCTCGATCCAGGTCACATGGCTCCAATGCTCTATTCTCAGCTCTGCCTCGCTGGCAAGTTCTCTCTTGACGAACTCGCACAGCTCCGTCAGTGGGGTTCTGCTACAACAGGTCACCCAGAGTATGAGGTAGCTCGTGGTATCGAGAACACATCTGGTCCTCTCGGTCAGGGTCACGCTTATGCTGTTGGTGCTGCTATCGCTGCTAAGTTCCTTGCTGAGCACACAGGCAACCCAACATTCGCTAAGGAGACTATCTACGCATACATCTCTGACGGTGGCGTTCAGGAGGAGGTTTCTCAGGGTGCTGCTCGTATCGCTGGTAACCTCGGTCTTGACAACCTCATCATGTTCTACGACTGCAATGACATCCAGCTCTCTACAGAGACTAAGGAGGTTATGAACGAGGATACTGCTGCTAAGTATCGCGCTCAGAACTGGGAGGTTATCGAGATCAACGGTAACGATGCTGCTCAGATTCGTGCTGCTATTGAGAAGGCTCAGGCTGTTAAGGGCAAGCCAACTCTCATCATCGGTAAGTGTATCATGGGTAAGGGTGCCCTCAAGGCTGACGGTACTTCTTACGAGGCTAACTGCAAGACTCACGGTGCTCCTCTCGGTGGTGACGCATTCATCAACACAGTTAAGAACCTCGGCGGTGATCCTGAGAATCCATTCCAGATCTTCGAGGATGTTAAGGAACTCTACGCTAACCGCGCTAAGGAGCTCGAGAAGATCGCTGCTGAGCGTTACGCTGAGGAGAAGGCTTGGGCTGCTGCTAACCCAGAGAAGGCTGCACAGCAGGCTGAATGGTTCTCAGGCAAGGCTCCAAAGATTGACTGGAGCAAGTGCGTACAGAAGGACAACGATGCTACACGTTCTGCTTCTGCTGCTTGTCTCTCAGTTCTCGCTGAGCAGGTTCCAAATATGATCTGTGCTTCTGCCGACCTCTCTAACTCAGATAAGACTGACGGCTTCCTCAAGAAGACTCACGCTCTCAAGGCAGGCGACTTCTCAGGCGCATTCTTCCAGGCAGGTGTTGCTGAGTTCACAATGGCATGTTGCTGTGTAGGTATGGCTCTCCACGGTGGTGTTATCCCAGCTTGCGGTACATTCTTCGTATTCAGCCAGTATATGCTCCCTGTAGTTCGTATGGCAGCTCTCATGCAGCTCCCAGTTAAGTTCATCTGGACTCACGACGCATTCCGTGTAGGTGAGGATGGACCTACTCACGAGCCTGTTGAGCACGAGGCACAGATCCGTCTCATGGAGAAGCTCAAGCGTCACGATGGCAAGAACTCTACACTCGTTCTTCGTCCTGCTGATGCTAAGGAGACAACAGTTGCATGGGCAATGGCAATGGAGAACACAGAGAGCCCAACAGCCCTCATCTTCTCTCGTCAGAACATCAACAACCTCCCAGAGGGTAACGACTATGAGCAGGCTCGTAAGGGTGGCTATGTAGTTGCAGGTTCTGATGCTAACCCAGATGTAGTAATGGTAGCTACTGGTTCTGAGGTTTCTACACTCGTTTCTGGTGCTGAGCTCCTCCGCAAGGATGGTGTTAAGGTTCGTATCGTTTCTGTACCTTCTGAAGGTCTCTTCCGCACACAGAGCGCTGAGTACCAGCAGAGCGTTGTACCAACAGGTGCTAAGGTATTCGGTATGACCGCAGGTCTTCCAGTAAACCTCCAGGGCTTCCTCATCGGTGCTGATCCTGCATCTAAGGTTTGGGGTCTTGAGACATTCGGTTTCTCTGCTCCTTACAAGGTGCTCGACGAGAAGCTTGGCTACACAGCTGAGAACGTTTACAAGCAGGTTAAGGAAATGCTGTAGGCCTACCCAGTCCCTCCCCAAGGGAGGGTTCCACCCCCCCTCACCCCCTCCAGGGGGAGTAGTTACTATTTGAGGGCGATGGAAGAGTGGTTTTGAATTATTTATAATAAATAACAATTAAAACACCAAGCCTTTTTGAAGGTTTCATGTGTATAAAACATCCTTCCCTTTGGGAAGGCTTGGTTAGGCTTCTTATGGAAAAGAAAATAATTGGCGTAGCCACCGATCATGCTGGCTTCCCACTCAAGCAGTTCGTTCTCCAGTATCTCGAGAAGAATGGTTATGAGGTAAAGGACTATGGCACATGGAGCGATGCTTCTGTTGACTATCCAGACTTCGGTCATGCCCTTGCAGAGGGTATCGAGAAGGGTGAGGTTGACTGCGGTATTGCAATGTGCGGCTCAGGCGAGGGTATCTCTATGACCCTTAACAAGCATCAGGGTGTACGTGCAGGTCTCTGCTGGAATGTAGAGGTAGCACATCTCATCCGTCAGCACAACAATGCCAACTGTCTCGTAATGCCAGGTCGCTTCATCAGCAACCGTGAGGCTGAGGTAATCATGAACGAGTATCTCAATACTCCATTCGAGGGCGGTCGCCATCAGACACGTATCGACAAGATACCTTTGAAGAAATAAAAACTTATGAAATCGCAGGCTTAACCAAGTCTGCGATTTCTTTTTGTACTATGGAGGTAACGAAGGGAAAGTAAATTGGGAGAAGAATAAAGCAGAAAATTAATGCGACATTAATGTGTCATTGATGAGAACTTGCTTTAGCTTGATGAGCTTCAGCGAATAATTAATGTAGGTTCGCAAAGCGAAAACATATAAGTCGCATTAATATCACGTTAATGTCGCATTAATTTCCTGTTCCTATACACCTCCCTTGCAAATCCTATGTAAGTCCTATGTAAGTCCCATTTTTCTCCCATTCTAAGGAACGGACTTACAACGGACCTATAACTTTAATTTTGCAGCGTAATATTAGAGTTCCCACGACTCTTAAAAAAATTAACGTTTGATGAACTTGAAAAAGAGAAAAAATATTTCTTGGATACA